>JBCDEX010000186.1:0-3242 GCA_039178995.1 Pseudomonadota bacterium
AGACGTTGCATTGAGTGTCATGAGAAGACCCTTGTAATAAATGAAGACAAACTAAATGCCTGTGATTCTAACAAACAGAGCTTGCTTAACAAGCTAAGAACCCGTTTTTATAGGCGGTATTCATGCTCATTATTCAAGCGTCTTGTTCGTGCTCAGTGTTTGCAGCCGAGGCTTGCTGTGTGTCATGTGTCAATCTGTTGAATGACGGCGATCATGGCGCTGCACAACCGCTTAATGTCGTCGTTGTTCATGATGAATGCGGGCATCACATACACCAATTTTCCAAATGGTCTAACCCACACACCGTGCGCCACAAACTGTGGCTGCAAGGTCGCTAAATCGGGGGCGTGGGTTAATTCAATGACGCCAATTGCGCCGAGCACACGTACGTCTGCAACGGAGCTGTATTCGTTCGCAGCGGCCAAATGCTGAATCAATTGTGTTTCAATTCGATTCACGTTGTCTTGCCAAGGTGTGGACAGCAATAGATTGATGCTGGCGTTTGCCACGGCGCATGCCAGCGGGTTGGCCATGAACGTGGGGCCGTGCATCAGTACGTTGTGTTCACCGTTGGCAATGCCTGCGCGGACAGTGTCATTGCACAGTGTGGCGGCTAATGTCATGTAGCCACCCGTCAGAGCTTTCCCAAGACATAGAATGTCGGGTGTGATGTTGGCATGCTCGCAGGCAAATAATTTACCAGTGCGACCAAACCCTGTGGCAATCTCGTCCGCAATCAATAGAAGATCGAACTCATCGCACAGTTGCCGCATTGCGGACAAAAACTCAGGTGGATAAAAGTACATACCGCCAGCACCTTGGACAATGGGTTCTAATATCAGTGCGGCGATGTCATGATGTGATATTTCTAACAGCGTGCGTACGTGATCAATGTCGCTGGCCAGTGTCGTTGCATCTGTATTGTGAAAACGACTGTTGGGACGCGGAACAAATTGCTGTTGTTTTAAATGCGGTTTGAATAAGTGGTGCATGCCGGTGATTGGATCGCATACGGACATCGTTGCAAATGTATCGCCATGGTAGCCGCCCGCCAAGCTGAGAAATTGATGTTTGCCGCCGCCGGCGCGTGCTTTTGAGTCATGCCAATATTGAATGGCCATCTTCATTGCAACTTCAACTGCCACCGAGCCTGAGTCGGCAAAGAACACGTACTCTAAACCGTCGGGTGTGATGTCACATAATGTGCGCGCTAAGTCGATGGCAGGATTGTGAGTCAACCCACCAAACATGACGTGTGACATACGTTCAATCTGTTCAGTCGCGGCGGCATTGAGTGTGGGGTGGTTGTATCCGTGTATGGTTGACCACCAAGATGACATACCGTCGATCAATTCACGGTCATCGTCTAAGACCAAACGGCAGCCATGGGCGGATTGGACCAGCACAGGAGGTGTTGAATTTGGCATGCTGGTGTAAGGGTGCCAGATGTGTTGCTGGTCGTAAAGTAATGAGTCATTGGAGTCAGTCATGGGCTCAGTATAAATCAAAGCGGTTTAAGAAAGAATAATGACTGTCGTATAGAAATCAAGAGCCTTCTATTGTTTACTGGGCACGTAGGGTGCGTAGGCGGGGAAGTATGGCCTTATAATGTGAAACGAGGGTACATGGTTTATAAAGCCGTTATGCAGCGAGTTGGTCTCAGTGTAGAGCGCTTGCTTGATCAATGATATCAATCCAAGCGGGTGTAAGTCGTGTGTAGCGCGCCATGGTGTGACGAGCTTGCTTCTCATCATGCTTAAGGATGAAGCGTCTGTACATGTACACGAAGCACGATGACGTGGCATTCAAAGTGCAATGGGTTAACACGCGTTTTCCGCGTAGGCCACCTAACATAGCAAAATACTTAAGTACATCATATATTTGGGGTTCACCCCAGTTAACAGGCAAATGGATGTATCGCATGCCTGCGCTTTCAACGAGCTGTTTTTCATTCTCTAGATAACCGATGCTGTTATCCATTGCTAAGTTAAATACAATCTCATAGCCTTCGTCTGCAAGTTCTTGAAATTGTGCAGCACTGGGTTGACCGGCGCAGGCCAATTCATCGTTGATTTCTTCGAAATAGGGTATTTGCATATGTAATGTACGCTTATTTTTTTGAATGAGTTTTTATTGTATTTTAAATCGGATTAAATAACGCCAATATCTGTCTAGCATACTGCCATCTCTTTCGATTATCAACCCTCTGATCCGATTCGCTGAAGAGAAAGCGGTATACACAGACGAATACCTTCTAGTGCGTTAAAATTGTATCAATAAACTGACCAACTGCGCGATGTTGATGGTGGTTTGGTCAATGTGCAGCGCGAGCTGTTCACATACTTACTATCCACGAAACAGTCCACGTAACCATGAGGTTAATGTGCTCACAATTGGAATCTTAAGTTGTGGGATGTTCGATGTGATCTCGGTTCTTTGTTGTGATGAGCACATCACCCCAACAGAGTTAAGCGCTGCACTGACATCGCCGACGACATAGCCCAAATCACGAGCCGCTGCCTCTACTCCGCACGCGCCTTGATTAAATCCTGTGTTCGCTGTCCAATAGTTGAGATTGGCATACACAAACACATCGAACGCTCTGCGAATGTCCCATGTTTGGCTTAATAAATAGAACGCTTTGTTGTAAATGCCGCTGCTGAAATGCACATCAGTTGAGGACGTAAAGTCGTCTGCGTGTTCGATTGATCGACCGTCGCGTGACGGTGAATCCATGTAACGTAAGCCGCCGCTCGCTTTGTAGATATTGCCACCGACGATGAAATCGTTGCTGCCAGTCATGTAAAATTCAGCCGCTTCGCCTGCCATATCTGAAAATGCTTCATTGATACCACCAGACTCGCCTCGATACACCAAACCTGAATTCTGCTCGGTAAATCCATGGCTCACTTCATGTGCGGAAATGTCTAATGATACCATGGGGTAAAACGTAGAGCCTCCATCTCCAAAGGTCATCGCGCGTCCATCCCAAAACGCATTTTCATATCGATACGAGTAATGAACACGCATGATTAATTGAGTTGTTAACGGCGAACGTTGATACCAGTCGTTGTACATATTAAACACCACATTGCCAAAATAATGGGCATCGTTGAGCGGCGAAAATCCACCATTGATTAGCTTGTGTGTGTTTCGTGGGCATGTGTATCGATGCGCTGAGGACGGCGCCAAAAAACCCAGCAATCGGTTGATAATGGGCGAGGCGATACCAAGTGGGTCGG
>JBCDEX010000187.1:0-3208 GCA_039178995.1 Pseudomonadota bacterium
CACAGTTTGTGAATTTAAAAGGCGCAACGCTTTGGCGCAGTGATTTCTATGTTCGAGAATCCGGCCGCAATAAATTTAAGCCAAGCAAAGAGACCCTTAAAACAGATGCGCCTCAACCAATGAAGAAAACCGAGTCTGACCCTGCTGCAGACAAAAAAACAAAATACACCAAGTCTTGGCTCAACGAACAAAATGAACAATTTATCATTCATGAACCAAATGGCGACAACGCAAACTTTGGCTTTATCAATGTCGTGACACAGCACCCAAAACACAACTCATTGAAGGTGTTTTTGAACGGCAAGCCCATCAATCCTGGTAACTTAAGTGACGTGATCAAAGGCGATCACAGCTTGCTCACAAGCTGGGCAGGCGTTCACATCAAAGACGGCAACAACGTAATCAAAGCGCAATTGTTGGATGACGACAAGCAAGTCATCAAGACACTCACACAGAATGTTGCCTTCAGCAGCGACGTAGCGGACGTGAAATTCATCAAAGAACAGTCGACATTAGTTGCGGACGGTAAAACACCACCGATCGTTGCCGTGCAAATACTGAACGCTGCTGGCACGCCAGTGCACAGCGATTTATCAGGCTCTTTTCAAGTCAGCGCACCGCATTCAGCCTATGTGACCGAAGAAGAACGCACGCAAGACAATGTGCTGTTCAGAGAGCAAGCTGAGTCCAAGTTCATGACTAAGGCTCAAGGCATTGCCTACATCAAACTAGCCCCAACCACTCAAGCCGGTAAAGTCTCACTGACGTTCAACATCAACAACTCAGACAAATCCATTAATGCCTGGTTAACCCCTCAAATGCGCGATTGGATTTTAGTGGGTTTAGCAGAAGGCTCGGTCGTGGACTCAAATATTAAGTCGCACATCGAACCGCTCAGCGACAAAGAGCTGTCCGAAAACTATCAAAAAGACGGACGTGTTGCGTTTTTCGCAAAAGGCAAAATCAAAGGAAAATGGTTAATGACACTCGCCTACGACACCGCCAAAGAGCGTAACCGTGTCATCGAACGCGAAAACATCGATCCCGATTTGTACTTTACTCTATATGGCGACAATTCAGCTCAATACCAAGACGCAGTGAGCAGCGACAAGTTGTATGTAAAAATTGAAAACGACAAAATGAGTGCGATGTTTGGTGATTTCTCAACCAACTTGAACACCACAGAGCTGTCAAAATATACACGCAGTTTCACAGGCTTTAAGTCGGAAGCGCAATACAATAACGTCTCTGTGAATGTGTTCTCAGCCAAAGAAGACAGCAATTATCAGAAAGAAGAATTTGAGAGTCTTGGCACAACCGGCCCCTACTCACTGAACAGTAAAAATATTTTAATCAACACCGAGAAAGTGTCAATTGAAACACGCAGTCGCAGCAACCCAAATGAGATTCTTAAAACCGTCACCTTGCGTCGTCATATTGATTACAGCATCGATTATTACACAGGCCGTTTGTCTTTGAGCAACATTGCATCGACAACCGACGCGAGCTTTAATCCGAACTATCTGGTCGCTGAATACGAACTGGATGCGTTCAGCGATGGAAATTCCACAACCGGTGGCCGAATTGCCTATCAATCAGACAGCAAAAAAGTTGAAGTGGGCGTGACCTATGTGGACCAAAATGCATCAACCACCGACGGAAACATTGCAGGTATTGATGTCACTTACAAACCAAACAGCTCAAACGAATTCGTATTAGAAACCGCTAAAACTGCGAACGAAACGGATAACGGTAAAGTCGGCGCACGCGCGTACCTTGCCAAATACAAGTTCACGCACAACAAGCTCAACATTGAGTCACGCGCGGAACGTAAAGAATCAGGGTTTGGACTTGGACAACAGTCAAGCTTGGGATCGGATCAGCAGCATTACGACATCAAAGCAGATGCGAAATTAAGCTCTAAGGTTACGCTCAAGAGCAACGTCAGTCGCCAAGAAAAAATCGACACCAAGGAAACACACGACCAAGTTGGTTCATCATTGGTGTACAACCACGATCGAGGCAATGTGGAAGTGGGCTTTAATCGATCCGACTTGAAAGCAAGCAATCAGCGCAAGAAACATGATATTGCCACCGCAGGTGTGCAGCAGAAATTTGGCAAACTCAACACCTATGCTCGTGTTGAAAGCGCGTTGAACAATGACGCTAATGGCAACAAACCACAGCGTGTGGCCATTGGTTCAAGTTATGATATCAACAGCAAAGTGTCCGTGTTTGAGCGCAGTGAGTTTACCAAAGAAAATGGACAAACAATGAAACGTCATCAAGCCGGACTCAAGCTTCGTCCGTGGACAGGCGCAGAAATCAGTACCGCGGTTAACCGCACAACCGAGAACAACGCAACGGCTGATTATGCGAACTACGCTCTCTCCCAGAACATGCCATTAACCGAGAAAACAACGCTTAAAGCGAGCGTTGAGCAAGGTCGAGACATTTCGAGTGACAGCAGCTCGTTTGAAGGATTCAGCCAGACAGACACGGTCAGCAAGAACTACACCGCCGCGTCCATTGGCATCGACACACGTCATGCGAACTGGTCCATGCAGCAACGCTTAGAAACACGCAAAAGCGATGACGAAAAGCGCTTTGGCTTCATCAATCGCTGGTATCGCCCTGAAAAGAATGGCGTCGCGTATGGACTCCAAACACAGGCATTCAGTGTGGACGACAAGAAAGAGAAACAACGTGAACAGGAAGTGGAATCAGAAGCATCGGCGGTCTACCGTCCTTATAACTCTAAATGGACCGTTATGGATCGTTTCAAACTTTCTTACAACGATGTCAAAGGCGAAAACTCGTCTGTTCAAACGCGTAAAGCGGTGAATCACTTGCGTACGAACTATCAACACAATGACAAAAACCAAATGTCATTTGGTCATGGCATCAAGCACATAGCGCAAGACCATCAAACGCATGAAGAAGAAAACACCTTAGTGTTTTTGAGTTCAGAGTATCGTCGAGATCTAACCGAAAAAATTGATGTGGGCATGCACGGTTCAGCTTTGTATGATGTCAATACAAAAAGCCAAGAGCATGCGGTAGGCGTCGACGTGGGCGTCACTCCATTCAAAAATTCATGGGCCAGCATCGGCTACAACTTCACCGGATTCAAAGACGAAGACTTTGATGAACTTGAACACAATAACGAAGGCTGGAAATTCAATTTCCGCGTCAAAGTAGATCAAAA
>JBCDEX010000188.1:0-3191 GCA_039178995.1 Pseudomonadota bacterium
GACAACTTAACATGTTTGCCGCTGGCCTTTCTAGACGTCACTTTGTTCTTTTTGGTTATGAGCGTTACTGTATCGGAGTTGAGCGTCATGCTGCCTTGTTTAACCAAGACATTACCTGAATACGTGGTCACACCTGAAATGCCATTACTGGTGGCGCGATCGGCGTCGATGGTGACGGGTTTTGAGGCATCGCTGGCCAACCCGTGGCTTAATTGACCGACGGTCAATCCAGACAGTAAAACGAAAAGAAGTGTGAAGTTACGGCTCATATACGCCTCTGACTCTGTTTGTTAAATGTACGACTTGTTCGTCGAGGTTTGCGTTCAGTCCTTGAGAGACTGTGCGTCCTTCAGCAGACTGTATGCTGACGCTGTGTGTTGATGTCAACGTTTTATTAATTAAATCGATGTTAAACGACTGGCTCTGCATGGCCTGATTCGAATTGTGTTGTCGAATCAAAACGCCCTCTTTTAATGTTAGATGCTGTTTCTTGAGTAGAGTTCCTGATCCAGCCGTCAATGTGTAATGGTGCTGACTAACGTAATCGATTGTTGGCGATTTTAACAGCATCTTGTCTTGAGCGGTAAAGCGTTCAATGCTGGGGCTTTGTATTTGTGATTCCAGCGTCCCTTCTGGGGTGAAACTGTAGATCGTCGCGTGCTTTATGTAGCCGCTGGGTGTTTGCTCGGTGGTGGCATGAGAGTCTGCCGTGTGCGCTTCATTGGAGCCTGAGCATCCCGTGAGGGAGGCAGCACTTATGGTGAGCAATGTAAGTAAACCGAACACACGTTGGATTGATAAGAGCACGATCATGGCTTATGTAATACCTGCTTGCAACAGAGCATGCATGTGCAAAATACCTGAGACCATTTGTGTGTCATCATTGAGCACTACCAGCGAGGTGATTTTTTGTTCTTCCATAATGTTCAATGCTTCAGCGGCTAATGCATTGGGTGAAATGATGGTGCTGTTTGAGTGCATCACATCGCCAATGCAGTGCTCTCGAATGTCTTCATTGCGCTCAAGCAGACGACGTAAATCACCATCGGTAAAGACGCCCAATAATGCGTCATCATCGTCCATAATCGTAGTCATACCCAGCCCTTTATGGCTGATTTCCAGCAGCGCATCGGGCAGTGAGCACTCTTTTGCAACGCGCGGGACGCGGTTGCCTGTGTACATTAAGTCTTTGACTTTGATCAACAGCTTGCGTCCCAATGCGCCGCCAGGGTGAGAAAACGCGAAGTCATTGGCGCTGAAACCATTGGCTTCCAACAGTGCGATGGCCAAGGCATCGCCCAACGCCAAACATACCGTAGTGCTTGAGGTGGGGGCTAAATCAAGCGGGCAGGCTTCTTCGGTGACGTAGGAATTCAAGTGGACGTCTGCGGCGTTGGCCAGCGGCGAGCGATCGTTGGACGTGATCGCGATCATGCGGATGTTCATGCGTTTGAACAGTGGAATCAACGCTTGAATCTCCGACGATGAGCCTGAGTTGGACAAGGCCAATATGGTGTCCAGTGGTGTTACCATTCCCAAGTCACCATGACTGGCTTCGCCTGGGTGTAAAAACAAAGCCGGCGTACCGGTACTGGCTAGGGTGGCGGCAATCTTATTGCCAATATGCCCCGATTTTCCCATGCCGGTGACGATGATGCGACCATTGTTTTTGTGCGTGTTCAGCATGATGTGACACGCTTTGGTAAACGATTCATCCAATTGTTGTGTGCAGTGGATCAGTGATTGCGTTTCTTTTTCAAGCGTACGCTTGGCCGATGATAGGTAATCAAATGCTAAATAATCAGGGTCGAGAGTTATGGACATAATGTGTGATGACCTTTAATGCACAGCGTCACGCTGGGTTGTTGTTATGGGTCTTGGTCTTGAGCCCTCGATGCAAGTGATCAGGCAGAAAGCGACGTGAGACCTTGTGCTTATTATACGTGTTGTTGAAACAATACCACGCTGTACAGTATATAACACAACACAAAGGCCGCGCCACTGAGACGGCTGATGTGAATGATGTCAGAGCGTTTGATTAAATAGCCGCCCAGCGCGATGACAAACATTAAGGCAATGAGCACCATCATCACCGCGTAGTCTCGTGTTAATGCTTCTTTTGGTACGTTGAAGGCCTCAATCATCCCCGCTGCACTGAGCACCGCGCCAATGTTAAACAAGTTGGAACCGATGATGTTGCCCAACGCCATGTCGTGCTGTTGTTTTAGCGCGCTCGCAATGGAGGCGGCCAATTCAGGTAAGCTAGTGCCAATGGCGACAATGGTTAAGCCAATGATCAACTCACTAATGCCGTAGTGTGCAGCAATTTGCTTTGCGCCCCACACCAGCACATTGGCACTGGCAACCAAAATGGCCAAATAGATCACGAATTGAACGATCTGCATGGGTAATTTAGCGGTATCGACGGCATCGGCTTTGTGCCCATCCAGCAGGTTATGAGCGGCCACAGCACGTTGTTCTTTGAGTTTGGTGTGAATGATCAAACCACAACCAGCCAACAACGAGCCGAACAACAGCACGCCGTCAAACTGTGAGAACTGGCCGTCCCACAAACACACGGCCGCAATGATTGAGACCGCCAACAGCACGCTGATCTCCAGTCGAATCGATGCCCAACTGGTGACAATCGGGAACACCAAGGCCGTCACGCCCAGTACCACACCTGTATTCACAATGTTTGAGCCAATGGCATTGCCCAGTGCCAGTTCGCCCGAATGGTCGAGCGCCGCGTTAATGGAGACAATGATTTCGGGGGCTGAGGTGCCAAACGCCACAATGGTCAAACCAATCATGAGTTGTGACATGCCAAAGTTGTCTGCAATGTCGGCTGCGCTGGCGGTAAAGCGATCGGCGCTGAGTGCCAGTGCAATGAATCCAACGACGAGGGCGATAATGGGGGTTAGCACGGTATGAAACTCTCCAGTAATGATTGGTTCGCAGGCCTTGTATTAAGCTGTTTTGAGGGCATTTATCTGCCATGCACAGTACAGCTATGAGGCGTATTGTGTTGTTATTGCGTGGCGAAAAGGGTGTTATTATAACCATGACGCGCGGCTATAAAAGGGATTAGTGCAAATAAGCGGATAAAAGTGCGGGTTGATATTAATAGGAATTCACGAATAAAATTTGACCTGAAGGCCATTTATCGGCAAGATAACCCGCGCTTTACA
>JBCDEX010000189.1:0-3173 GCA_039178995.1 Pseudomonadota bacterium
ACACCATCACGCCGGTTGTTTAGCAATAATTTCCCGTCCGACTGTTCTGCAAACGCATAAGATTTGGGTCAATCTGGACTTGGTGAGAAAATCTCCAGCGTGTTTAGAGTATCTCGTTGTCCATGAGATGGCGCATTTGATTGAGCCGTCGCACAACCATCGTTTCAAAGCGGTCATGGACACGCACCTTCCCAACTGGCGAATCATCAAAAAACACCTAAACACGTCCTAGCTGATGCGTTAGGCGCAGTCATCGCAGATGCAGTTTAATTCGATTTGAGAACCCACGACTTTAAATCCCGCATTGAGGGCGCTGAGTTTTAAGTCATCTAAGGTGCGTTGCTTGATGTCGACTTCTCTGACTTTATTGCATTGACGACAAATTAAAAATTGCGGGTCACCATGAGAGTGACTGCAACTGATGTGAGCGCACGCGATGTATTTATTGGCCAACTCAAGTTTGTGCACCAGGTTTTCAGCCACTAGAAAATTCAAAATACGATAAATTGACATGGGAGGAAGCTCATCGCCTGTCTGCGACTTACACACGTCCACCAACTCATACGCAGACAACGCTTTATTAGCGCTCAACAAACCCTGTAAGATGACTTTGCGCTTACGAGTTAAACGAGCGCCATGCTCCGAGCACTGCTGCTCTGCAAGCTCAATAATACGCTCAACATTGTCCATGTTATTCAGTCGACAAAGTCTAGAGTCAATAATAAGCGAGTGTTTGATTGACTGAGTGCAGGCGACCGATGCACCAAGCCTGCCCCTTCATTATCTAACCAACTTTCACCTTTGAGTAAGGCGACATCACCGCAATCGAGCTGCTGAATATCACCTGAGCTTTGATACACACGTGATTCATCGCCCGTTCGTCCTTGATTATAAGAACCTAATTTACTGCGATCAACCGCATGATGCGGCAACCACTCGGTGGCAACGCCATGATAGGTCGTGATGAGACGACATGGTACTTTGTCGACATGAAACTTGGGACACATAGCAGTCTTCAAGACCGCTAAACGCACGCCCACCTTTGAAAGCGAAAAAAGACACGCAAACATATCCACCAATTCGCCAATATTGTCAGACAACGCCGAATAATTGGATTCCCCAAACTGCTCATTTAAACGTGATACAACTGTGTCGGGAGCTACCGTCATTGACAGTTTAAACGAGGGTTGATCGCGCATAAATTTTTGCACGGTGTGATGCAATGCATCCTCTAAATCACGTCGCCAGATTGACGCATTACACGTTTCATTATAAATATCAGTCAACACGCCCGGTTGATGCCCTACGGATGGCTGGCGTATGAGAAGAGATGATTGCGCCTCAAACGAGGGTCTGTCAGTTGTCAACGGATGCAATACCTTCATTCGCCTACCCCCCAACTTGGAAATGGATCGGATAACGTAGCCCAATACGCTTTGCCTTTAAGCACGTCGACTTCCTCTAACAAGCACTCATCAAGCGCTGCTGTCATTCGCTCGTGGTCTAAGCCCTGACCGATAAACACCAATTCTTGACGCATGTCGCCAAACGGTTCAACCCATTGTGCTTGAATGGCGTCAAGATTCTGTTTGTCGCTGGGCCAATATTGTTTCGGTGTTGCCTTCCAGAACATACCGGCGAAACCATGATGAGCAATGCCCCCTGCCTGGTTCCATTGCCCCATAAACTCAGGTCGCGTCGCCAACCAAAAATACCCTTTTGATCGAATCAGCTTACCGAACGTTTCGGTGTTGTGTAGAAAATCATGAAACGCCTGAGGGTGAAATGGTCTACGAGCATGATAACTGAAACTGCTGATGCCATACTCTTGTGTCTCAGGAACGTGTTCCCCACGCAATTCTTGCAACCATCCTGGAGCCTGTTGCGCGTGTTCGAAATCAAAACGACCTGTGTTTAATACCGTATCCAAAGCGACTTTACCTTGTGAAATGGACGTAATGTGAGCACGGGTATTCAGCGTTCTCAAAATGGCGGTTAATCGATCAATGCCTTGTTCGGAAACTAGGTCTGTTTTACTGATTAAGATCACATCTGCGAATTCAACTTGACCCATCAGCAAATCCGTAACGCTTCGCTCATCGTCTTCACCCAATGATTCACCGGTGTCTTGCAGGTATTTTGCTTCGTCATAGTCGGTGAGAAAGTTCACGGCATCCACAATCGTCACCATGGTGTCCAACTGTGCCACATCCGACAAAGAAACACCGTCTTCATCCGCAAAGGTGAACGTTTCGGCCACAGGCAGTGGCTCCGAGATACCAGTGGATTCGATGAGCAAGTAGTCGAATCGACCAGATTTAGCCAACGCAGTGACTTCGCCTAACAGGTCCTCTCGCAAGGTACAACAGATGCACCCATTGCTCATTTCAACCAACTTTTCATCACTTCGGTTAAGGGACACCTCAGACTGAATAGCCGTCGAATCGATATTGATCTCACTCATGTCGTTGACAATGACCGCGACTTTTTTTCCATCTCGGTTGTTTAAAATGTGGCTTAGCACCGTGGTTTTTCCCGCACCGAGGAATCCCGAGAGCACGGTGACCGGAAGTTTTTCAGTAGTCAGCATGGCTGTTACTCATTCCATTTTATTTAATGGTGTGAGTGTATATGAAAAAACCCATAAATGATACTGTGTATCATTTATGGGTTTGCGCTATCAAACAGACCGCCAACATACTGTATCGTCATCCATTAAGAACAGGAAAGCAGCGACTAAGGTGTGTAGTGGTCAAGTTTTTTGGCCACGCTGTTTTAGGACGCATGCTCTATGCTCCGTTCTGCTTCATTTGGGCGCTAACCCATTGTTATGTTGATGTGGTCTTACCGAATTATAATACCGCGTAATATAGTGGCTCACTGCTTGCTTTGCTTCATTAAAAGTATCATAACACTGTGTAGGTACCCATTCTGTTTTCAATCTTCTAAAGAAACGTTCCATTGGTGCGTTATTCCAACAATTCCCTCTACGACTCATACTTGGTTTTATTTGAAATCGCCATAGCTGCTGACGATATGCAGTGCTTGTGTAATGACATCCTTGATCTGAATGAAAATAACCCCTTTCGGTCTCCCTCTTGACTCAAATGCCATGACCAATGCTTTTTTAGTTAATGCGCTGTCAGGTGAGCGTGACAACGCCCATCCAATCG
>JBCDEX010000190.1:0-3152 GCA_039178995.1 Pseudomonadota bacterium
CTTCAGAGTAACCTTTTTTAGGATTGTCTGGATCCGCTTGTGTCAACAAAGACAGAGGCGGTAACTCGCCTGTATCACCAAACGTCTCAAACAAAGACACTTGCTTTTCTTTTTCAATGCGCGTGCTTTGCTTGATTGCTTTCTTATCCGGCCGCTTAATCGTAGGCGGCTCTCTGCTTTCAATTTTAACGCGCTTTGTTTGAACCGTTTCTTGTCGCTGTCGCTGCACTTCCAGATGCTGTTTTTGTTCTTTAAACTGCCTTCCTGTTTTAACCAGCTTACCTTTAAGCTTGTCAAACAGCTTCACACTGTATTCGCCAATGGTATCCACTACCTGCAACCATGAAATGTCGGTCAATATGGTTAAGCCAAACATGCTGACTGCAATCAAGCCAACACGCGCACCGGCTAAGCCAAACACCATCAAGGCTTCTTGTGATACTTTTAAACCAAGTAAACCACCAGCACCAAATGGCAGACCGCCCTGACCATTTCTCAAACTGAGGAACGCGGCGGCTCCCAACAAAAACAACAACAAACCCACCACTCGACTGGCCACTTCAGACCACTCAAATCGAGGAATGTGATTGCGTTTTTTAAACAACTTCCAGGTAATGAACCCTGCCCACAATGGCAAAATGTAGGCAACGTAACCAATCAAGGAAAACAAACCGTCTGACAAGTAAGCACCACTGACGCCCATAAAGTTGTTAACTTTATCGCCAACTCCCGAGTCGGAAAAACCTGGATCTGTACTGTGATAACTTAAGAACGCCAGTACAAAATAAAACGTCAAAAACGCGGTCACCAACACCGCTCCTTCACGCAATCGAGGCGCCCAAAATGACACCGTCTCGTATGGGTCAGATAAATGGGGTTGTTTTACCGGACTGCTTCTTTTTTTGGCGGTCTTTGGCTTTGGTTTGCGTTTGGCGCTTGAGCTTCTCTCTTTACTCACTCTTAAATCCTGTCATCAATCGTGATTACTTATTATGCCGTTCATACTCAATGCCTAGTGTATCTCAAACACATGCCCAATTCATCGGATTTCACCAATTTGCCCCGCCAAACATACGATTCGCATGCATTCTTTCGTGATATGTAAATATTCCTTTGCTCATCGGTTTTGGAATCATTATCATAGAGTTTTAATTTATACTGTAAAACTCTCGGTGCCTTATGCACGGGGCAATACCTTTATTTAGACCATAGGATCATTCATGTCAGCCAAACATCACAGCTTAATCATCGTCGGCTCTGGCCCTGCGGGATATACCGCCGCCGTTTACGCAGCACGCGCCAACTTAAACCCTGTCATCATTACAGGCATGGAACAAGGCGGACAGCTCACCACCACCACCGATGTGGACAACTGGCCTGGCGACGCGCAAGGTGTTCAGGGACCTGAACTCATGCAACGCATGTTGGAACACGCAGAACGTTTCAATACCGAAGTAATTTTTGACCACATCGCAGAAACAGACCTCAGCAAACGGCCATTTACTTTGGTTGGGAACGAAACTTACACCTGTGATGCCTTGATTATTGCAACCGGTGCATCGGCAATGTACCTAGGTTTAGAATCAGAACAAGCCTTTATGGGTAAAGGCGTCAGTGCTTGTGCCACATGCGATGGTTTTTTCTACCGCGATCAAAAAGTCGCGGTTGTCGGCGGAGGCAACACCGCTGTAGAAGAAGCGCTCTACCTCTCGAATATTTGCAGTGAAGTGCACTTAATTCACCGTCGCGACAGCCTGCGCTCAGAAAAGATTCTACAAGACAAGCTGTTTGCGAAAGAGAAAGACGGCAACGTCACCATCCATTGGAACAGCACCTTAGACGAGGTACTTGGTGATGATGCAGGTGTGAACGCGCTGCGCATCAAGCACACCGAAACGCATGACGAAACCACCTTAGACTTGGCAGGCGTATTCATTGCCATTGGACACCGTCCAAACACCGACATCTTCAAAGACCAGTTAGAGATGGACAACGGCTACATCATCACCGATAAATTCAAAGATTCGCACGGAAATCACACCGCTACCAGCATACCTGGCGTGTTTGCTGCTGGCGATGTGACCGATCAAATTTACCGTCAAGCCGTTACCTCAGCGGGTTCTGGCTGCATGGCCGCACTCGATGCTGAGCGGTTCTTAGACGCACAATAATTGTGTCCTCACTGTACTGGCTGGACGACTCATGCATTGAGTTTCCAGCCACACACTTAGCACTGGATGAGCCGAACGGTCTCCTAGCCATTGGAGGCGACCTAAGCCCAGACAGACTCATCAATGCGTATTGCCACGGTATTTTCCCTTGGTATAACGAGGACGAAGAGCAAAACATCCTGTGGTGGACACCCTCCCCCCGTGCGGTCATTATACCTGATCAACTGCACATCAGTCGCAGTTTCAGTAAGTTTCTACGCAACACTGCGTACACGCATTCATTCAATCGTGACTTTCCTGCTGTACTCTCAGCATGCCAAGCACCACGAGCGACTCAAGATGGCACATGGATTGGCTCTGCCATGAAAGACGCCTATGTACAGCTTCATCAGCAGGGCTTTGCTCATTCAATCGAAATATGGGACGCAGACAATCGCTTAGTCGGTGGATTGTACGGTCTCGCATTAGGCCGAGTATTTTTCGGTGAATCGATGTTCAGTCGCACACCCAATGCCTCGAAATGCGCGCTGTATCATCTGTGCAACGTATTAATTGAAAAAGAGTTCAGCTTACTCGACTGTCAAGTCGAATCACCGCACATCATGAGGATGGGTGCGATATTATTGAATAGAAACGATTTTGAATACTGGTTACGCCAAGCCATCAACACGCATACTTCCCTCAAAACAACCTTTTAAAGCTTGCCAGCTGACCTTTCCCCATCTTTAGTGCCATGACATGAATACTAATTTTATTCAACATGGACTGCTCAACTTTTAACGGACCATTTTTAGCAACTTTCTAAGCCGCTCTTTCAAAGTCTATAGGACTTTTATAATTCAAGCTAGAGTGCCGCAGCACTCGGTTGTAATACGCTTCAATGTACCAGTAAATAGATTGTCTTGCTTCTTCCCTTGTCTCATAACGAAAACGGTATACATGCTCTGATTTGAGCGTATGGAAAAAGCTTTCAGCAACCGC
>JBCDEX010000191.1:0-3151 GCA_039178995.1 Pseudomonadota bacterium
ACCCACATACTGCTTTATTCACAGTCATAGTATAGCCAAATTGCTCAGTTTTACCTCTTTATTTATACACATCGCATGGGGAGTGATGCAAGTGAACAACCCGTCAATACACACCATCAATGAAGCCACACACACTCAATAAAACAACATAGAATGTACTCACAGGCGCCTCTTTCTAAAGTAATTTACACGCCTATTGGTTTGCATTATGGTAAGGGTTGATGCGGTGACTAGTGCATATCGCATGCTGTGAATACAGCGTGACTCTTCATTCGCCTCGTTGACCGATAACAACATAACAAAGGACTCACACATGGCCCTTATTTCAACATTCATCCCCGATGGACCGTCTGGATTTGGATACAGCACCACCGCGGAAGAAATAACCCAAAATATTGATCTAAAAGGAAAAACCTATTTAGTCACTGGATCTAATTCGGGCATGGGAAACGAGACGGCTCGCGTTCTCAGTCTGCGTGGCGCACGCGTCATCGCCGCAGCTCGCACCGTTGAAAAAGCGCAGGCAGCATGCGGTGACTTTTCATCGTTGGTCATGCCCGTAGCCTGTGAATTATCAGAACCCAGCTCCATTCGAGCCTGCATCAACACCATCAAACAGGACGCGCCTAAATTGGACGGCATCATCTGCAATGCCGGCATCATGGCACTACCCAAACTCACCAAAGCGCACGGTTATGAATTACAATTTTTTACAAATCACATGGGGCATTTCATTCTGGTCACCGGTTTACTCGATCATTTAAGCGACGCTGGCCGCGTGGTGATGCTCAGCAGCGCGGCTCATAAAAGCGCATTTGGCATGGATTTAGACAACCTCACAGGCGAGAAGGGCTACTCCAGCTGGAAGTCCTACGCACAATCCAAACTGGCCAATTTACTCTTCGCCAAAGCATTGGCCAAACGATTTGAGGGCACGCAACAAACCGCCAATGCTCTGCACCCTGGTGTCATAAAGACTAATCTAATGCGCTCTAACCTGTTCTCAGAGATTGGCATGACCTTGATTAATCCCATTTTCAACAAGACCGTTCAAGAAGGCGCTGCCACTCAGTGCTACGTCGCAACACACCCATCACTCGCTCAAGTGAACGGTGAGTACTTTGCCGACTGCAATCTCGCCAAACACACAAAATACGCAAAAGACGATGCGCTTGCTGAGGCGTTGTGGCGAGTATCTGAAGACATTGCCGCAAAGGTATGATGAACGATCAATCCTGCTTTCACCATCACCATAGGAGCACCACATGACCACCGTCATAAAATCACGCACTCGCCAGCAATTGCAGTATTGCATCGCATTCATTGCTGCACTGATGTTGTCTTCATGCAGTACAGTGCCGACAACAACACATCTTGAGCCGGCCGCCCCACCTCAAGCGACCAGCCCCTGCAACATAGAACCCACGCCCAATGAACCTCACTTCATTATCGGCTATGGCAGCTTAATGCAAACACAATCTCGACGTCGCACCGTACCCAATGCCACCACAGTGTATCCAATTGCATTGCGCGGCTATCAACGCGGGTGGTACATCAAAGGCGTACCGTTCGGCTTCAGCACCACGTTTTTGGGCATCACCCCAAAACCCAAGGCTCAACTCAACGGCGTCTTGTACCAAGTGAATCACAACGAGTTGCTCGACACCGACAAACGTGAATCAGGGTATTGCCGCCATAAAGTAGCGACTTCCGACATTGATGTGCTCGCAGGCGATCCATCGCTCACCGAATCCAGTCATATTTGGGTGTACGCAAGTCATCCAGGGAAAACAACCGTACCCAGTCCACGATTTCCAATCGTACAATCGTACGTCGACATTTTCGTATCTGGCTGCATGGAATTAGAAACTCAATACCAGCTAACTGGTTTTGCGAAACGCTGCATCACCAGCACGCACGATTGGTCGACACACTGGGTGAATGACCGTTTACACCCTCGCCGACCGTTCATATTTCAACCTAAGTCCATTAAGATTGATAAGCTGCTTAAAGGCACAGTACCTCAACAATTTGACAGCATCACCATTGAGTAAGCATCACACCTCATTGGAATCCATAAAGCCGTCTTGTTGAATTGCCCACATGTGCGCGTAGTGCGAATTGGCTTTTAACAAAGCACTATGCGCGCCTTGCTCCACCACTCGACCCTCGTGCAGCACAAGAATGGAATCCGCATCCACAATGGTCGATAATCGGTGAGCAATCACCACACTGGTGTGCTGCTCTGAAATGGCGTTCATTGAATTCACAATCAACTGCTCTGAATGACTGTCGAGTGAAGACGTTGCTTCATCAAATACAATGATCGGTGGTCGTTTTAAAATGGTGCGCGCGATCGCCACACGTTGCTTTTCTCCACCCGACAATTTCAACCCTCGCTCACCCACCAAGGTATGCTCCCCGTCAGGCAACGCACGAATGAATTCATCTAAGTGCGCCATGCGAATCGCACGCCACACTTCCTCTGACGAGGCATCGACATTGCCGTATTGAATGTTGTCAAAAATACTGCTGTTGAACAGCACCGTATCTTGTGGCACAACCCCAATGGCTTTACGCAAACTACGCTGCGTCACCGTATGTATCGGTTGACCATCAATCAACACTCGCCCGCTGGACACATCGTAGAAGCGAAACAGCAACTTCATGATGGTCGATTTACCTGACCCACTACTGCCCACAATCGCCAACTTAGAGCGAGAGGGTACAGAGAAGCTGACATCGTCTAAAATCAAACGATCCGGATGATACGAAAAACTCACTCGTTCAAATTCAATGCTTCCCTGAGCTCGGCCTTCCGAGTCAAGCGACAGCACTAATGATTGAGCGTCGACGACGTCTGTGACACTCGGCGCGTTGCGTAACAGTGCAAACATGGATTCAATATTGGTCATGGAACTGCGCATTTCACGATACACAAACCCTAAAAAATTCAGCGGCACAAAAATTTGAATCATCAGCGCATTGATCAACACAAAGTCTCCCAACGTCATACTACCCGCCACCACTTTCTGTGCAGCAAGAATCATAGCCGCGGTAGTCGCCATAGAAATAATCAACGATTGGCCACCGTTCAATCCAAACAAGGTCAATCGGTTTCGGCGCTTTGCGTCTTCCCATTCGCTCAACT
>JBCDEX010000192.1:0-3103 GCA_039178995.1 Pseudomonadota bacterium
CAACAAACCCTGTCAATCTCCTGATATGTGTTTGTTCAAAATTAATGTTGACGTTCATTAGAACCTTCATAACTTCTGTTAATTTCCTGCTACAATGGCACTCTATTTATTCGACACCAACCAACATCGTGTGCGCCATATGACCGCTCAACAACCTATTTTATCGCTCTCTCACAAGGGGCTCGTTCGCAATCAAAACACCATTTTGGACGACATTAATCTGAGTATTTTTGCTGGCGAAATCACCAGTATTATTGGGCCAAATGGTGCCGGTAAAACAAGTTTGCTGCGCGTGATTTTAGGCTTGGAGCAATCCACACAAGGTACGGTCACACTCGCCCCCAATTGTCGCGTGGCCTACATGCAGCAAAAATTTGAGATCAACCCACACCTTCCCATCAGTACGCACGCCTTTTTAGCTTTGAACAAGACAACGCTTACCCTCGATGAACAAACCGCGTTGTTTAAACGCGTAGACATCAGTCGTATATTAAGTACACCGTTAAGTAAGCTGTCTGGAGGTGAGCTCCAACGCGTTCTACTCGCACGTGCGCTATTAAAGCAACCTCAACTGCTAATTCTCGACGAACCCACGCAAGGCGTCGACGTGCATGGTCAGGCAGAATTGTATGAGCTCATTGAAGAGATTCGCAATACCCTTCAATGCGCCATTGTGATGGTCTCGCACGAATTGCACATTGTGATGGCAAAAACCGACTCTATCATTTGCTTAAACCAACACATTTGCTGTCAAGGACGCCCCAAAGAGGTCAGCCAAGACCCCGCGTATACCGCGTTGTTCGGCGCCGCACATGCAGAAACACTGGGCGTTTACAGTCATCAGCACGATCATCATCACGACACCCACGGCCACACACACCCCGGAGCCTGTTCGCATGATTGAATTGATGACTTCGTTATTACCTACTCTCGTGTGCGGGCTTGGTGTCGCACTGATCAGTGGATATTTAGGCGTGTTTGTCATCGCTCAACGCTTGTCGTTTTTCAGCGATGCGTTAGCCCATGCTGCGTTGCTTGGAATCAGCGTGAGCTTTATATTTGCGTTGCCGGTGAACGTCAGCTTTGTCATCACTGCATTGATCTTCGCCGCTTTATTTACCTATGCATTAACCCACTCGAACATCAGCTCCGACACGTTAATCGGTGTATTGTCCCTCAGCTTTCTCGCCATCAGTTTGTTGTCGATCAGCTTATTTACCGATGCGCACGTCGACTTAGAGCATTACTTAATGGGTAGCTTATCTACTGTGTCTTGGCTGGACGCTGGCTGGGTTGCTCTGTGCGGCGTGTCCGCGTTTCTCTTTTTACGCCTGAAATGGAACGACTTAATCTTAGTCACACTGAATGAAGAATTGGCTCAAATAGAAGGTATCAACCCAAAATCATTGCGCTTAGGGCTAACGCTCATATTGGCGCTATTGGTGGCAGTAAGCATTCAATTAATCGGTGCATTACTGATTTCCGCACTGCTCATTATTCCTGCATCTTCGGCTCGACAATGGGCCTCATCGGTTAAACACATGGCGTTATTGTCCAGTGTAATTGCCTGCGTCAGCGTCGCTCTCGGTGTATGGTTTAGCCATTCAATGTCAACGCCCTCGGGCCCAGCCATTGTTATGATGACCAGCCTCGCATTTGCCATCAGCGTGTTTGCCAATAACGCAAGACAGCGCCGTTAAGCACACAACGATGTGTTACGAACGTCGCGTCACTCGTGTGGTGCGTGTTGAACTCGAGCGACCTTTCCCCTTACGCCCTTTTGCAGAATGCGTTGTATTTGAACCGCGCGCTTTCCGTGTGCCATCGCTTTTTTTACCGCGTCGATCAGCTGCGTTGAATGATGTTTTTTTACGCGCTGTTGATTTTGATGAGCGACTGGATCCTGAGCCACCGTCTCTTCGTTTCGTTGTTTCATGACGCTGTTTCGCAGACGCCTTCTTTTGAGGGGGGCGTTTATTAGATTTGTCTTCCGAGCTGGAATGCTTAAGCGCTTCGGCCAATACAGCAAGCTCTTTCTGCGTTAAATCACGCCATTCACCAACGCCTAATCCTTTTATATTGATGTTCATAATTTGGGTGCGCTCCAGCTTAATGACCCCATAATTGAAATATTCACACATGCGGCGTATTTGACGATTCAGCCCCTGTATCAAGATAATTTTAAATACGTTGTCGCTCACACGCATCACATCGCATTTTTTCGTTATTTGGCCAAGAATTGGCACACCGTTTGCCATGTCACGGATAAACGCATCCGTTATGCGTCGATTAACCGTCACGTAGTATTCTTTTTGATGCTGATTGCCAGCGCGTAATATTTTATTAACCAAGTCACCATTGTTGGTCAAAAATATCAAACCTTGTGAATCTTTGTCCAAACGCCCTATTGGAAAAATACGATCGGAATGCTTGACGTATTTAACAATGTTATTCGGCTCACTACTTTCGGTAGTACTCACAATTCCAACGGGTTTATTCAACGCAATGAACACCAAGTCGTTTTCATCACGAGATTCAATCAATTGACCGTTCACCTTCACTTCATCCGAACGGCTGACTTGCTGCCCAACGCTTGCACGCTTTCCATTAATGTAGACATTGCCTTGTTCAATAAAGCGATCAGCATCTCGTCGTGAACACAAGCCACTCTCGCTAATGTATTTATTCAATCTTGTTGAGATGTTACCAAACATGGTGCACGCCTAATTATACGGTTAGCTAGCAATTATAAGGTTCTTAAGGATGTGAATCTATAGATGCAACACGCTATAGTTTAATATCATTGATTAATGGAATAGGTCGCTCTACCCAATAACCTTGCAAGTAATCAATGCCAATTAAGTTGAGTTTGTCGGCTATTTCCTTTTTGTGCACAAACTCTGCAATGGTCTTTTTATTCAAATTTTTGGATAAATCGTGAATTGCTTTTACCACGATGTAGTTTTGTTCATTGGTGTCAATGTCTTTAATGAATTGACCGTCAATTTTGACATGATCAATGTCGAATCGATTTAAATACTCAAATGATGACAGCCCACTTCCAAAGTCATCCAGGGCAAACTGAATTCCTATTTTTTTCAAA
>JBCDEX010000193.1:0-3037 GCA_039178995.1 Pseudomonadota bacterium
ATGATCGGTGAAATCGGTGGATCGGCTGAAGAAGAAGCGGCTGCGTACATTAAAGCGAACGTTACCAAGCCAGTTGTGTCATACATTGCCGGTGTAACCGCTCCGAAAGGTAAGCGTATGGGTCATGCGGGCGCAATTATTTCAGGCGGTAAAGGCACTGCAGATGAGAAATTCGCAGCATTGGAAGACGCAGGCGTTAAAACGGTTCGCAGCTTAGCGGACATTGGCGAAGCGTTGAAGGAAATCACTGGTTGGTAAGCCACGTAGATTGTCTGTTTATTCGAAAAGCCGCTGTTCAGCGGCTTTTTTTGGTTTTGAAAACGTGGATTTCTGTCGGGTATTAAAAACAGAGCAGAGAAGACGTTAACTGCGGTATAATTGACGTCGAATTGAATGAACGTAACTGGTTTGTGTCTATGAGTGTGAAAACCCCATGCGTTGGCATTTGCTCAACTGGAATCGGTGACAGCATTTGTCGAGGTTGCAAACGATACCTCCACGAAGTGGTGTCTTGGAACGGTTTTTCGGAGACTGAAAAACAGTCGGTACTTGAGCGCTTAATCTATTTAATGGCGCAGGTCATTGATGCTCGAATGGCGATTGTTGACGAAACCTTGATGCGCCAAAAAGTCAGTGAGTATCAAGGACAAGTGCGTGCCTATGACTCAAAGTACATGCAAGCGTTTGAATTGATTAAATGCCTTCAAGACCAAGTGGATACCGCTATGTTAACTGAGTACGGCATCGAACTGCGTATGGCTTATTGGAGCTATCCTCTAAGGCTGTTGTTTAAAGACATGGACGACACATTGTATTCGCTGTCACAGGCGCATTATGAGCGTTATTTTGGGCGCTACACACAAGCCAGCTTATAAGTTGTTTTCATTTGATTAGGAGCGGTTCTTCCACACACAACTCTCATTAACCAACGATAAGATCACAGTCCCATGCCAGCGTTATCTAACATCCCTATATTGCCTGAGTTACACGATTTTTTGCTCTGCGAAACGCCCGATGCGTGGGTGGAGCATGCATTGAAAAATCAATCGTTGATGCTCATTGATCACGCAAATTGTGAAAAGAAAGCGGCATCGACGGCGCTCACAATGATCAATCGATACAGTGAGAAATTGGAATTATTAAATAAAATGTCGCGCTTGGCGCGTGAAGAATTACGTCATTTTGAGCAGGTATTGGCGATCATGAAGAAACGAGGTGTGGAATACAATCGTATCTCTTCATCACGTTATGCTGCGTCATTGCATCAGTACGTGAATAAAACAGAGCCTCATCGTTTGTATGATTCTTTAATTATTGGTGCGTTTATTGAGGCGCGATCGTGCGAGCGTTTTGAGAAAATCGCACCGCATTTAGATGCCGATCTGACGAAATTTTATACCTCGCTTCTGAAATCAGAAGCACGTCATTTTCAAGACTATTTAACGTTGGCGTATCGCTATGCGGGCGACACTGATTTTATTGATGAAAAGATAAACCAATTTGCTGTGTACGAGAAAGAATTGATCTTATTGACCGACAGTGAATTTCGTTTTCACAGTGGTGTACCTGAATAATAGAGAACCGTATTAACTGTTGATGACGTTGATGTTACGTTCAGAGTCAAGGAATTCAACGCGATTACGACCATTTTCTTTGGCCAAATATAAAGCCGTATCAACGGTTTTGACCACCGACTGCATGTCGTACAGCTTGTTTGGAATCAATGATGTGATGCCGATGCTGATGGTAACCTGGTTGGTGCCTGGATAGGTGAGCTTTTTCGTTTCTAACGCTTTTCTCAATGTTTCTAAGAATTGATAAGCTTGTTCGCCATTGAGTTCTGGTAATAAAATCATGAACTCTTCACCACCATAGCGTGCGACAAAATCACTCGGCCGGCGACATTTTGTGGCGAGGAATTGAGCTACTTCAAACAAGCACTCATCACCTTTTAAATGGCCTGCAATGTCGTTGAATTTCTTAAAGTGGTCGATATCGACCAAGGCAATTGACAACGGTCGTTTGGCTCGTGTGGAGCGCTCCCATTCGTGCTTCAGTTTGATGTTCAGGGCCCTTCGGTTGGGCAAGCAGGTGAGGCTGTCGGTATTGGCTATTTTTTGCAACGATTGGTTGTGTTCGTTCTTCTCATTGATGCTGTTGAGCATGACTTTGTTGATGAATTTTGAAATTTTCATTTCTTGCTGGAATGCAATTACGGAGGATGACGCCATCAATAGACAGAACAACATAATGATTTTAACAAAATCGTTTGTGCGTCGTTTTGAGGTGACAAGGTCCACGTCGGCTTTTTCGGTTATTTGAGCTTGAAAGTTATCAATCAACATCATGATGTTTACTTTTGCGCGATAATAGTCGTCGTTGAACAGCAGACGAATTGCCATCTCTTGATTGGTCTCATTAACATAACGGTACAGCTCGTCTTTCTTGGTTAAGGTGTTGTCGATGGCTCGAATCGCGCGCTCTTCGGTGGTGATTAATTGTTCCGACTGCTTAAAGGATTGGAGTAGACGCTGGAAGTTACTGTCCGCTGAAATTTCTTTTGGCAATGTCTCCATCCACGATTGTTTTTGAGCATACTCGTCTGACGGTTCGATCCCTAATGATTTTTGGTACCAGTACAGAGAGCCATAGGGCGATGGGCGTTCAATCTCGCCACGACGAATACCCATGGCGGAAAAGAAGTATTTTTTGTATTTTGTCTCTTTGGTGATCGCATAGCTACGTGCAAACTGTGTTAGTTGCTCCGAGCTTTGCCGTAAGTCTTCGGCAGCACTTTGTATGTTAATACGATGTTGCATTTTGTCAGAGAAATCCTTTGTACTGACAAAAAAGAAATATCCTGTAATGCAGAATAATATAAGAAATATCAGCGACGCAATGGCGCTGATATTTCGAACTGTATTTGAGAGTTGTAAATTCATTTGTTTGTCCATGCATACGGGCATCAATGAGTACTATTGGACGGACAGCAACGTTACCCTGGGGTACATATACAACGAAACCCGCAGATTCCATG
>JBCDEX010000194.1:0-2990 GCA_039178995.1 Pseudomonadota bacterium
AACCGTTATTGCTGGTGGTAACGCTAAAATTACCAGCATTGAAGAAGCAAAAGCTGCTATTGCTGCTCAAAACAGCAAGTAATTTGCGCAACCAATTATTCGCGACGTCTGTATCTGTGGTAATCAATAAAAGCAGGTAAGAACAAACAAGGCCGCAATTAAAAACCAATGACATCCGTCATTGGTTTTTTTGTGGTTGTTGTTTATGCAATGAACGCTGTGTCTTGTTCTTTATGTATTGAGTGCTATCTATTAACCGCAATAAATTAAACAACATGCATTGATCACTACAACGAGCATCGTACACAGAAACTAATCAGTCGCGTTTTTTAAGCAGTACACCACTTTCTAGATGTTGCGTGTATGGGAATTGGTCGAATGCGGCCAATGCGATTATGTCATGTGTCTGGGTCAGTGTGCGTAAGTTGTCGCATAATGTATCTGGATTGCACGAGATATAAACGATGTGTTGGTAGGCTTGTGCCATGGCGCATGTTTGTTCATCGAGGCCGCTGCGTGGTGGATCTACTAGGATGGTTGAAAAATCATATGCGCTTAAGTCCACGTCTTTTAAACGTCTGAATGGGCGAACGCAGTTCATCGCTTGAGTGAATTCCTCACTCGACATGCGAATCACGGTGGCGTTGTTGATCTTGTTGAGCTCAAAATTTTCACGAGCTGTTTTTACCGCTGTTTTCACCACTTCAGTGGCAAACACGTGTTTGAATTGTTTTGCCAACGCGACGGTGAAATTTCCATTTCCACAATACAGTTCCAGTGCGTCACCAGATAATCCGTGAGTGTGTTGACTGACCCAATTGAGCATGGCGGTGTTCATCGCAGCATTAGGCTGGGTGAAGGTGTTCTCCAGCTGTTTGTAGGTGAGTATGGAGCCGTTGGATAAGGTAAAGGAGTCAAACACATGGTCTTGTCCGATGACCACTTTTTGCTTACGGCTGCGCCCAATGATGCTGACGTTTAATGTCTTGGCCAATTGTTCAGCGGCGTGTGTCCACTGTTCGTCGAGTGGCTTGTGGTAAATGAGGGTCAATAGCGTGTCGCCATTTTGAGCGCTCAGACATTCCATTTGAAATAAGCGCTGCTTTAATACCTCAGTGTCTTGCAATAACTCAGGTAAGGCTTTGATGACGTGATTGATGGCTTCTGAGGCAATTGGGAAGTTGGTGATGCGTACAGGCGTTTTGTCTGCGTCTTTACGAAACATCACGGGATAGGGCGATGTATGCTTGGACTCTCGGTCATGCCACATCTTAAATTCCGCACGCATTCTAAAGTGTTTGTTGGGTGAGGCATAGACCAACAGCTCAGGTGTGTCGAACTCAGTGAGCAGACCTTTAAAGTTGTCTATCTTTTCAGAGAGCAAGGCATTGTAATTGTCGGGATCAAAATAAAAAGGCATGAAAGGCTCTTGGCGTGTTGTCAAAGAAGGTCATTGTAATGGGGCGTGTGCAAATCGCAACTGGACTCAAATGGCGCTCAGGTCGCGTTGTTGCCAGACAATGTGAGCACGTGCTTGCGCTTGTTCAGTTGTCAGTGCTGGATTGAGAAGCTGAACACCGATGCTCAATGTTTGAAGAATGCTGTGCAGTGCGTATTCGTTATGCGCTCCCGCCCAAACAGCGGTTAATTCGGTGGTGCAATGGCTTAGGGTTAATACGTCATGTACTGGAGGTTTGTTCGGTGTGAGGCGTGACCATGACTGCGTACTGATGGTGTCGTCATGCAATACGGTGACTTTGGTATCGGCTTCAGGGCGCGCTTCGATTTCTCCGCCATCGCCTTTAAAGACGCAGAAATGGGGTTGCGATAAGTGCTGATGCGCGTGCGTTTGCAATGCAGTGTACGCGGGGTGAAACACGCTGCTAATTGAATGAGGAGCTGAGCAGGGATTGATCATTCGCACCAAGGTGTTGATGGGCGAGCGCAAGCCGAGTAATGACTTCAAATGGATGAGTTGCTCCAGTTGAGGGCACATATACGACAGTGGCAAGTAGGCGAATGACGACGCGTTGAGTTGTGCGTTGGCGTTATCCCATGATGTCGCTGTGGGGATGCCAAGTGCGTTGAGCATCGATTGCGTGTAGATTCTCGATTCCGTATGGCCTTCGCTGCCGTGCATTAAAATGCGCACACCCGACTGACTTAATGCCAGCGCAGACAAGATAAACCATGGCGGTTGTTTGCGTTTGCCTGAATAAGACGACCAATCTAGATCAACAGACAGCTCGGTGTTTGGTGTGTTCAGCGCGTCTCGAATGCTGCGTGTGAAACCGGCTAACTCTTCAGGGGATTCTTCTTTGACGCGCAATAACATGAGAAACGCGCCCAACTGTTCGGGTTCGACGTGTCCTGCCAAGATCATGCGCATGGCGTCGTATGCTTCGTCTAAGTCTAACGAGCGAGTGCTTTTTTTACCGCGCCCTAAGGTGCGTATGTAGCCAGAGAATGGATGAGGTGAACGAGGGTGTAGGGTGCTCATAAGCAGTTCTCTGGCTTGGGCAGACCCGCGATTTTGCTCACGATCTTGGCGGGGCTGCCAGGAAACAGCGATAATAAATACACGCTGTT
This sequence comes from Pseudomonadota bacterium, assembly GCA_039178995.1. Lineage (GTDB taxonomy): Bacteria > Pseudomonadota > Gammaproteobacteria > Pseudomonadales > JBCDEX01 > JBCDEX01. The sequence continues at coordinate 2,590 of JBCDEX010000194.1, forward strand.
AATGTCTGGGTTTAATGTCTGTTTTAAGTGCTTAATAAACGGTCGCATGCTGGGTGACAGATCGTATTCATCATAAAACGTATGCGCAGCGCAAATGATGTCCCAGTGCGCCGCAGTGAGTTCAATGGACTCGCGTGAGGCCAGTTCTTGAGCAACGCGTTCGTTCCATGTGTGTCGTTCGACTAAAAAGCCAAATTCGTCGGTGTGAATGGTCGGTGCGTTCATGATGCAATTACCAGCTGATCGAACGAGGGTGTGCGATTGTGAGTGCGACGAGCTCGGCGTAGTTGATGTGCTGGCCGAATCGATGAATGTTTTCCGCTTTGGCGGCGCTGTTTTGGCACAGTGCGGCACTTGCGTCGCTGTCGTTCATGATGACAACGGCGTCATTGTGATGAATG
>JBCDEX010000195.1:0-2990 GCA_039178995.1 Pseudomonadota bacterium
AATGCTTACGTGAGTGGTGTCAGTGGGTCGCTCGATGCTGAGAAAAATTGTACCGTCCGCATGGCTGTGTTTGATGGCGTTGCTGATTAGGTTTTGTATGACGCGTTGTATCAATGAAATATCGGCGGTAACGTCATGATGGTCTGATTCAGAAAATGAAATGGTGACGTTGCGTTCGGCTGCCATCAGTTGATTGTCTTGAATGCTGTCGTAAATAATTTCGGTGAGAGAAAACTCTTCCAGGCTTAAGTTGACGACACCTGCATCCAACTTTGATAAATCAAATAACTGATCGATGAGGTTCGATAACGAGTGGCTTTGTTTGAGTGCAATGTTTAAATACTGCTTGTGTTGTTCAGGGGTCAATTCCATGTCTCGCAAAGACAATGTTTCAAGGTAGCCTTGAAGTGAGGCAAGCGGAGTGCGCAGGTCGTGAGACACGTTGGCAATCAGCTCACGGCGAGTTTTGTCGGTGTAGCCCAGTTGTTGAAATTGACGTTGAATTTTATCGGCCATGGAACGAAATGAATTGCTGAGTTGGTTGACCTCATGAAAATCAAATATGGATTGGTTGGTGGTATTACCTATGTTGATGTGCGAGTTCATGGCCTTGTCATCATTTAATTGAAACGCTTGAACGGTATGGGTCAATCTGCGCAGCTTTCGCGTGAACGCATAAAAAATAAACCCGGCCATGCACAACGTCATCAGTAAACTGCCAAGCAGCGCAACCAAGCCAAACGTTAAGCTGTAACTGCCTTTAATCGTTGAGACAATTGAGTCATGCGTGGTGCCACCTAAAATGGCATATAAATAGCCAACGGTCTGTTTATTTTCTGTGATGGGTGAAACAGAAAAAATCTTGTGAGAATCGAGCTGTTTTGGATTCTCTGCGTAGATGGGAAACGGTGCGGTTTGATTTAAAAACGAGCGAATACGAGATAGGCTAATGCGTGTTTGTTTGAGTTGTTCACGAGGCACAAGGTCGGTAATGATGACGCCATCAGCATTTAATAAATAAATTTCAACAGATGGGTTGATGATCATCGCACGATTGGCGAGCTTTTCCAGTTCAGATTGATTGACCACACCTTGTTTAATGAGTTGATGTGAATCGGTCACGTACATGGCAATGCTTGCATTCAAACGTTGTGTGACTTCGTTGGAGTAGCGTTCGGTTGTGTGTTGCCAAATGACCATTAACACACAGCACAAAATGCCAACGAGGCAGAACAGAGCGAGCGTTAACTTGGTGAATAAAGACGAGCGAAAAGCCATGAGATAGTCCGTTTAAATCGTATCGTTGAGTTTGTAACCGACGCCCCATACAGTGGTGATGCAACCTGCGTTTAGGTGGGATTGAAGCTTGTTGCGCAAACGATTTATGTGAGAGTTAACAGTGTGTTCGTAGCCTTGGTAGGCGTTTCCCCAAACTTTGGTAAGTAAGTCAGAGCGTGAAAACACGGTGCCAGGCTCGGCCGCAAAACAGCACAACAAATCAAACTCTTTTGAGGTCAAATTGATGCTCTCCTCATGAATGGTGACAAGGCGTTTGTTGAGATCAATGTGGAGAGGACCATGATTAATAACACGGTTTTTTTCTGTGTCATTGTCTGCTGTTAATTGTTTGATGCGTCTGAAAATGGCTTTAACTCGAGCGGTTAGTTCAATGACGCTGAATGGTTTGGTGACGTAATCGTCAGCACCAAGCTCAAGGCCAAGTACGCGATCAAGTTCGCTGGAGCGACTGGTTAACATTAAAATAGGGGTGTTGATGTTGTGAGCGCGGATGGATTTACAAATCTCCAATCCGTCGACACCGGGTAGGCGTATATCCAGAATGTACATGTCCCAAGGTTCGTTAAGGGCTTGTTGTAGGCCTTCGTTGCCATTGTGTTCAACGTGAACGTCTGAAAATGTATTGCGTAAATGCAATGCGATGAGTTCGGCAATGTCGAATTCATCTTCAATGATGAGAATGCGTTTATTGTCCAATAACGCGTGATTGTCGGTTGAATTCATAAAACACTCATACCACAGTCTGGATAATACAGCAGTGTACATGAAAGCTAACTGCACGCACATTGTGTGCGGTTAGCGTTTACGAGTGCAATCAGTCAATCATGATCGTTGCACTGGGCGCATTGCCCCTTGCGACGTTGTTTAAGGTAAACATACCCGCGTCAGCGATTAAAGGCTTGATGCTGAAAGGAGCCGGTGAATTATCTGGAACAGGTTCTACAGAAATGACCACCTTAGAGGCGCTGACGTCCATAGCAGGATTAATGAAGTCTTGTCCTGGGAATGGTGGTGTTCCCATTGGGCCCGCTGCAGGACCAGCGCCGTCACTGTCAGTCGCGTCAGTACGAGTAAACGTGCCTGTGCTCACGGGTCCATTGTCTCCAACGACCCAGCCTTCATAGGCCCAGCCCGCTGGTAGCGTAGGTAAGCTAAGTGAGGCGACAGGAGAACCACTTGAATTGTCTAAAAACCAAATGCCTTGTTCGGGTGTGGCATTTGAGTTGCTGGGTGTGGCTAAAATGAACGTGCCAGCGGCCGCTGAAAAATCGGTGCCTAACGCTGCGCTATCTTGCATCACCGCGGTGGCTTCTGAATTGTTAATGTCACCCGCGATGATATGTGTGCTGGCGGGCGATGGATCCGTATCATTTTCAGGTTCAATGGTTAAGACGTATTTAGAGGCGTTATCAAGCGAATCGGCGTCCAACTGGAATGAACTGGGTGATGCTTTGCCGTCTATAATATCGAAAATACCAGCCGATACGGCTTTGCCATTAACGATAACCCAGCCTTCGTAGTTGTAGTCATTGCCGAGTGCTTCCAAGTTAGTGCTGCTGATTGACAATGTTTTTTGCGACGTGTTTTGAATTAGGCTGGAGTCGTTACAAGCTGATAAACTTGCACAGAGGGCACCAAATAGGGCCAGTTTCATTAAATGGTTCATGATCATATTCTCCGGGTTGGTTAAG
>JBCDEX010000196.1:0-2983 GCA_039178995.1 Pseudomonadota bacterium
GAATTGGGCGTGTGAGCACAATATTAAAATTGATTACATCAAGCCGGGCTGCTCATATCAAAATGCTTATATTGAACGGTTTAACCGTACTTACCGAGAAGACGTATTAGATTTATATATCTTCAATAACCTTCAAGAAGCGAAGCAATATACAGAAAGCTGGATTGAAATATATAACACAAAAAGACCGCATGACTCGCTCAATGATATGACACCTATTGAGTATAAATATGCGGCTTAAATTCTATGAGTGAACTGTTTTAAGAATGGGGTATTTACAATAAAGATCCCCCCTTAGAACAGAACGTAGGAGAGTGCGTGATATGCGGACGTCCATAAGGGTCTGATTTAAATCCGCGTTCGTTGTATCATGTGCGTTACGATGACAAACGACTTAATGAGACACCCCATGGCGATACAGTGGTACCCCGGTCACATGCACAAAGCGACCAAAGAAATTAAACAGAACCTGTCTAAGGTGGATGTCATCATCGAGGTGTTGGACGCACGCTTACCGTACAGCAGTCAAAATCCTGTGATTCAAGCGTTGGACTCACAGAAGCCACGCATCAAACTGCTGAACAAGCAGGATCTTGCCGACCCTGAAATCACGGCTGAGTGGATAGAGGCGTTCAAGCAAACATCCACGGTGAACGCTTTAGCCGTCAGCGCGTCTGAGCAAGGCAAGGTAAAGCACGCGGTGCACACGGCGGTTGAACAGTTTGTTTCGATCAATAAGCGCAGTACGCGCAGTGTGAACGCCTTGATCACAGGCATTCCCAACGTTGGAAAGTCGACGTTAATTAATGGTTTGGCGGGCAAACATATTGCAAAAACAGGCAACGAACCAGCGGTAACTAAAGGTATGCAGCGCATCGATTGCGGTCAAGGCTTGATGCTGTTCGACACACCGGGGATTCTCTGGCCAAAAATTCACAACGAACATTCTGGCTATCGTTTGGCGTTCACAGGTGCGATAAAAAACACCGCCATGGATGCCGACGACGTGGCGTTCTATGCCTGTGAATATGTCATGACGCATTACCCTGAACAACTCATGGCGCACTTCAAACTGGATCAATTGCCCGAAACTGAAATGGAGCTTTTTCAAGCCGTTGGTGAAAATCGCGGACGCCTAGGAAAAGGCGGGAAAGTGAACTTGTATCAAATGACGGAAATTTTCTTAAATGAATTGCGAGCGGGTTTGATTGGACGATTGAGTTACGAAACGCCTGCGATGATTGAACGCGAAGAAGCCGTATTGCGAGCAAAAGCCGCCAAAGACGAACAGGCAAATCGATAATACGAGACTTAATCAAGCTCGATTGCTAACTCCCCATCGATGAAAATGGCTTTCTTGTTAATTGTCTTAATTTCGACGCGTTTTTCTTTGAGTGCGTGCTCAATGCGTTGCTGTGCTTGTTGAGAACGTGTTTTAATGAGGTATAACATCAGCCCAGTGACCGCGAGTAAGATGGGCAGTAGCTAAGGCCTTATGGGCCATTCGGTGGATTGCGTCATGGAGTGCGTTTTCATGCTATTTTGTATACGGTGCTTATGATGTGTAGAAGCCGATTAGCGTAGTCGTATAGATTCCTGCGTGCAACTACTTGAATATGAGGATTGTATTATTTACAGTATAAATGATTATGCACGTTAACGCGGCTAGAATACAGTCCGTTAGAACAACGAACAGTAATTCATTGGATGAAATAATTATGAATATAGTGAAGATTGTTGGCTTAGCGTTCCTTATGGTGCTGTTATCGTCATGTAAGCAAGCGGACTATGCGACATCGAATTGCGACGACATCAAATCCCCCAAATTTAATACCTTAGTGTTTACCAAAACATCCGGTTATGTACACAGTTCCATTGGCGCAGGCGTTAAGGCGTTGCTGCAAATGGGACGTGAAAATCAGTTTTGTGTCTATGCGACGAACCAAGATAAGTTGGCGTTTACCTCGTTAGACGAGCTGTCTAAATACGATGCGTTGATTTTTCTGAACACCTCGGGTGACGTGCTGGATGCATCACAAAAAGCGATGATGACGCAGTACATTCAAAACGGTGGTGGGTTTGTCGGTGTGCATGCGGCGGCTGATACGGAATATAAATGGAAGTGGTATATGGCGTTGTTAGGCGGCGAGTTTAAAAGTCACCCAGCTGTGAGTCAGGCCACTATGAAGGTGGTTGATAAAGAGCATCCTGCGACGAGCTTTATCGTTGGGGATACTTGGAACAAAGAAGATGAATGGTATGACTTTGAGATGAAGTCGGATGTCAACGTATTGTTGACGGTTGATGAAACGACGTATAAAGGTGGAAAAATGGGCACCAACCACCCAATTTCGTGGTATCACGATTACGATGGTGGGCGAAGCTTCTATACGGGCTTAGGGCACACCAAAGAGTCGTATGTACACATTCCATTTTTGAATCATTTGCTCGGTGGCATTCGCTACGCAGCGAATCAACCTTAGCATCAAACGGTTGATGAAGGACAGAAAGCGACCAGTGTGGTCGCTTTTTTTATGTCTGCTTTATTTATTCTGGTGCGTGGTGTTCGATGCGGTTTTTTTATATGATGAACGTGTTTCTCGGTGCGATGAACTTATTGTGAGGTAATGAATCGAACCTGTTATAACGTACTGATGTGAGTGATGTCAGACACACAAAACGTAGAATGACACGAGGAGGTAACACAATGAACAAGCGACAATTTTTATTAGCGGCTGGTGTGCTTGGTACGTATGCCGCGTTGCGAAATGTGAGTTGGGCTAGTGAGCAAGAGCAGGCGGTGTCGATGTCGTCTGCTGTGCCTGAATTTAAATGGGGAAAAATGATGAGTCCAGACGAACGAATTACATTGAGCGATGCGGAATGGAAACAGCGCTTAGATCCGGAGCGTTATCGTGTGTTGCGCAAGGAAGGTACGGAGCGTGCTGGCACAAGCCCTTTAAATGATGAAAAGCGCTCAGGC
>JBCDEX010000197.1:0-2973 GCA_039178995.1 Pseudomonadota bacterium
ATCGAATAGTCAAATGGATCAATTACTTAATGACAGTGTAAATGAAGCTCAGTTGGTAGGTGTTAATCCAGTTGATCCACGCATTATTGATGAGACCGCTACGCTGGCTAGTAACTCTGGGTTGGTCGCTGAAATTGGTTCCACTGCGACGGTCAATGGAGGTGTTGAATCGCCAGAACAAGAGCGATCAATTAAAGAGTTTTTGGCTGAGGACGGTGCGTCTGTTAAGAATAATCAATCGTTACTGGAGCGTTCAGCGCGTTCAGCTCAAACCATTAAGCAACCTATTAATCAGCCGCGTGAGAGTCAAGCTGTTCAGCCGATCGAACAACGTGTTATGGATGATCGTTTGCCTGACCGGCAAGTTTCAGAGCCCACGTCTCAAGCGCGTGCAAGAGCAATGGCTAAGGCGAAAGAGCAAGCAAGAGTAAAGGCTAGAGCCGAGGCTGTGGTACGAGCTAAAGAGCGTATCCGCGCTAAGCAACAAGCGGCTGCTGCTCGGAATCAAACACCTGTGAGAGCCGTGGCGTCAAAGCCAAAGGTGGTTTCTAAACCAAAGGTGGTTTCTAAACCAAAGGTGGTTTCTAAACCAAAGTCGGCGCCAAAAGTAACGTCGAAGCCAAAGCTTATTGCTAAGTCTGAATTAGTTGCCGAAAAAGACAAAGTGGTTATTGATGAAACTCCTAAGCCATTAATGTTGACTGAAGAGGATAAGTCAAAAAAACCGGCTAAAGAATTAGCCAAAGCGATCATTCCTGTGGTTGATGTGACACCTGAGCCTACTAAAGACGAAGCCGTTGAGAAAGAAGTTGTTAGTATGGATATTTCCGCAGAAGAAATTGCGGAAGAGGAAACTGAAGAAACGGTTGAGGTGACTCTGTATGCGTCTGCTTCTATCAATGAATTTCCGAGCTCCTCGTATGCGATTCAGTTGATTGGGATGCATGATGAGAATGGCTTTGATAAATTTATTAAAGCGGTGCCGTCAGGCTATGAAGTTCATACGTACCAACGAGTGAGAGACAATAAGGTGTGGAATATTGGTGTGTTAGGTCCTTATGAAGATCGAAGCGCTGCTAGTAAAGCACTCAAAGAGTTGCCAGAGTCATTAAAGATGCACAAACCTTGGCTTAAATCGACCTCTAAAATTAAGCATGAAATGTCAGAATAAACAGCTCTTGTTCTGTTTGGTTGGGCTGACGATGAGTTTGCTTAACCAAATAAATTTGTGATTTTCCCCTCCTAAGTGTAAAATACACCTCCTTTTTTACGTGTTGCGGGTTTTGCTCGTGCAACGTCTATAAGCTTTAAGCTCGCGTTCTTACACAGTTTTATAGTGAGAATGTTGATGTACATTATGATTGTTTTTAATTTATTTGAGAATCTACTATGAATAGAGGGCTGTGTAGTCCTAGCGATTTTCGTGATAACTGTGGATTTGGTCTGATTGCCCATATTAAGGGCGATACTTCCCACAAATTACTTGATAGCGCTATTGAATCACTCACATGCATGACGCATCGAGGCGGAATTGCTGCAGACGGAAAAACCGGTGATGGTTGTGGTTTGTTGTTTTCGATGCCGGACGCGTTCATGCGTGCGATCGCACAAGAGACGTTTAATGTCACATTAGGCTCTAATTATGCGGTTGGCATGATTTTCCTAAGCCAAGACGAGGCCGTTCGCTCGCTTCAAAAGTCAACATTAGAGAAGGCGGTTACTCAGCAAAACATTAACATCATTGGCTGGCGAACCGTGGCGGTGGATTCAAGTATTTGTGGTTCTCTCGCTCTTGAGAGTTTACCCGTGATTGAGCAACTGTTTGTTCAAGTGCCTGAAAGCGTTGACCGAATTGATTTTAGAACACGATTGTACTTGGCCCGTAAGCAAGCGAAAGCTGAATTGATTGGTGCTGACACAGAACAAGAGAGTGAACACTCGTCGTTTTATGTGTGTTCTTTGTCACCCGACGTGATTTCTTATAAAGGGTTGATCATGCCTGCGGATTTAAGAGCGTTTTATTTAGACCTCGCAGATCCACGAATGGACACCAAGATTTGTGTATTCCATCAGCGTTTTTCGACAAACACATTGCCGCGCTGGCCTTTGGCTCAGCCATTTAGATACTTGGCGCATAACGGTGAAATTAATACGATTACGGGCAACCGGAATTGGTCCGTTGCACGCAGCAGTAAAATTGAATCGGATCGTTTGCCAGGTCTTGAGACTGTGTTGCCATTGGTTAATCGTACCGGCTCTGATTCATCGAGCTTAGATAATATGCTTGAACTGATGATGTGCGGCGGCATGGACATGTTCCGAGCCATTCGCATGTTGGTGCCACCGGCATGGCAAAACATCGATACGATGGATGCTGACTTAAGAGCATTCCATGAGTACAGCTCTCTGAAAATGGAGCCGTGGGACGGGCCTGCAGGCTTGGTTCTAACCGACGGACGATTTGCCGTTTGTGTACTTGATCGAAATGGATTAAGACCGTCACGTTATGTCATTACAAAAGACGGGTTTATCACGTTGGCGTCAGAAGTGGGCGTGAACGATTACAAACCAGAAGATGTCGTAGCAAAAGGGCGTATTGGACCGGGGCAAATTTTTGCGGTTGATACCGTCACGGGCGATGTCCTTCATACTAAGCAAATTGACAATCAATTGAAGTCGCAGCACCCGTACAAAGAATGGTTGCAAGACAACTTGGTACGCATCCATACCGATTTGCATACGGAAGACTTACAAACGTCGATTCCGTTGATTGAATTAAAAACATATATGAAGATGTTTTTACTCTCAAAAGAAGAGAAAGCATCCGTCATGTTGCCGATGGCAAAAGATGGAAAAGAAGCAACTGGTGCCATGGGCGACGATACGCCAATGGCTGTTTTGTCAACGAAGCAGCGTTCGTTGTATGAATACTTCCGTCAGAAATTTGCTCAAGTAACCAATCCGCCAATCGAC
>JBCDEX010000198.1:0-2970 GCA_039178995.1 Pseudomonadota bacterium
AAAAAGCCGAGCAAACAGCTCGGCTTTTTTCATTCTTTTATGACATTAGGTTTCAACAAACGCACGCTCCACCACGTAGTCGGCTTGCTGACCGCGACGTGATTCTTCGAAGCCTTGCTCATCAAGCATCTCACACAACTCTTTCAACATGCTTGGGCTGCCACACATCATGAAGCGATCGTCCTCAGTGTTTGGTATGGGCAATCCCAAGTCGTCGTAAAGCTTGCCTGAGCGCATCAAGTCGGTGATGCGCCCTGTGTTTTTGTAGTCTTCACGTGTGACCGTTGGGTAATACAACAGCTTTTGCACCACCTCTTCGCCAAAGTACTCGTTGTTCGGTAGTTCATTCACGATCATTTCTTGATACGCCAATTCGTTAGCATAACGCACGCCGTGCACCAAAATCACCTTATCAAACTGCTCGTAAATCTCAGGGTCTTTGATGATACTCATGAACGGCGCAAGCCCCGTTCCAGTGCTGAGCAGATACAAGTGCTTTGCCGGTTTTAAGTTGCCTACAATCAAGGTACCGGTGGGCTTGGTGCTGACCTGTAAGGTGTCTCCTGGTTTGATGTGCTGTAACTTAGACGTTAATGGGCCGTCTTCTACCTTGATGCTGTAAAACTCCAAATAGTCGTCGTAGTTGGCGCTCACGATGCTGTAGGCACGCATCAGCGGCTTGCCCTCCGACTCCATCCCAACCATAACAAAATGACCGTTTTCAAAGGTGAAGCTTCGGTCACGCGTGGTTTTGAAACTGAACAGCGTGTCATTCCAGTGATGCACTTCGGTGACGGTGACGGTTTGTAATTTGGACATAACGACCTCTAACCAATTAAACAATGCACTTACTCTATCGAGAATCAACAAACAAATAAAACAAATAAAACATCTATAATTAACCCATTAAATCGATTAATATAATGAACCCATTCATCTCGGAGCTGTCATTGTGAAATTCACACTTCGACAACTGGACGTGTTTTTAGCCACCGCCAACTATGAGAACGTATCGCGCGCGGCTGAGCATTTGGCCATGTCGCAATCAGCCGCCAGCAGTGCGCTCAAGGAGCTGGAGCAACAATTCGACATTCAGTTGTTTGATCGCATTGGAAAACGTCTCCAACTCAACGCGCTGGGCAAGCAAATCCGCACCCAAGCGCAGGCGCTCAGGGATCAATCGCTCGAATTGGAACACGCCCTGACTCAACACACTGGCTCAGGCCAACTCAAGGTCGGCGCGACAATGACCATCGGGCACGACATCGCCATAGACGTGATTGGTCAATTCAAAGCTCAGCACCCCAACAGCGAGGTGCAACTCGACATCGCCAACACCTTGCAAATTGCACACGATGTTGAGCACTTTAAACTGGACGTTGGCTTGATTGAAGGACAGCTCATTCACCCTCAACTCGAGTCCATTTCGTGGCTAGAAGACGAGCTCACCTTGTTTTGCCACCCATCGCACCCACTCGCACAACCCACATCGCCCATCACCGACAACGACCTCTTGTCGGCACAATGGATACTGCGTGAATCCGGCTCAGGCACTCGCCAAACGTTTGAGCGCGCCATGCACGATCTGCTGTTTGATCTCAGCATCACGCTCGAGCTGCAACTGCCCAGCGCAATCAAACAAGCGGTACTGAAGAACTTAGGCATCGGCTGCTTATCCAAACGCAGCTTACTGGACGAATTTGAAACGGGTAAGTTTGTCGAGCTCACTACAGACAAGCGCGACTTCACACGACATTACTCGATCATCATGCACAAGAAAAAATACCAAAGCGCTGACTTGAAGCGCTGGCTCGACATTTGTTTGAGCAGTGAGTTTGGGTAACTCGTGCTCACACGCTTTAAAGAAGCGCGTGACTGCAATTTGTTCTATGAAGTTACGCTGAGATATTTTACTATTATATCCTGTTAAATTGGGCGCGCCGATGCAGCCCACTCATCGAATACACAGGCAAACCAAATGATTGAACTCGACCCATCCATCAACGTCCTTGGCGACGCACTCGAACCGTGTGGAACGCAACCTATGACGGGTTTTTTACGCGATGGGTATTGCAATACCTGCGACGAAGACGCAGGTTCTCATACCGTGTGCGTGGAACTGACCAACGAATTTCTTGAGTTTTCAAAAAGCGCTGGAAACGACTTATCGACGCCACGCCCTGAGTGGGGGTTCCCTGGCCTGAAAGAAGGCAGCAGCTGGTGTTTATGCGCCGAACGCTGGAAAGAAGCGAATGCCTCCGGTCATGCGCCTCGCGTCTTTTTAACACGCACGCACAAAAAGGCACTCGATGTGATTCCGCTCACGGACCTAATTACACACGCGGTGGATTTAAACTAACCATGTCGAGCACAACGGCGTCTTTTGACGCAATTTATCAACGCGCGTGCGACCGCAAAGGCGGGGAGCGTAATTTAACCACCCTACTCAGCCAGCCTGCAACACCTCAAGCACTGGCAGAACAACCCGATTCATTTTATTTGGCCAACATGAGCCGATGCATTTTTAATGCGGGGTTTGTGTGGAAAATTGTGACACACAAATGGCCTGACTTTGAACGCGTGTTCTTAAATTTTGAACCCAGTATTTTACTTCGACTCAGCGACGAACAATGGGAGAAATTTTCAAGCGATGAGCGCATCATTCGTCATCATAAAAAAATTCAAACCATCAAACACAACGCACAATATTTGCACGACTTGAGTTTTGACTACAACGGGTTTGGCGATTTCTTAACGCAATGGCCCACCGATGATCAATTCGGTTTATTGTTTGAGCTCAAACAACGCGCATCTCGATTAGGCGGAATGAGTGGGCAGTATTTTCTGCGTCGCTGCGGTTACGACGGTTACGTACTCAGCAAAGACGTGGTGCTGTGTTTGCAAGATGCAGGCTGCGACATTGCCAATACACCCACTGCAAAACGCGACTTTCGAGTCATTCAAGACACG
>JBCDEX010000199.1:0-2942 GCA_039178995.1 Pseudomonadota bacterium
CGATCCCGAGTTAAAACACATCAGGACCCAATCATCGTGGAGTACCTTGATGAGTTAATACAAAAATTATTAGTGAACAATCCACACCACTTTAAAACATTGTCCTTCATTCTCGTCGACAACCCTGAAATCAATGCCTTTGCCGTACCTGGAGGTATTATGGGCATTAACTTAGGTGTGTTCCTGTCTGCTCAATCCGAAGGCCAGCTGGCCTCGATCATTGCGCATGAACTGGCGCATTTAAGCGAACGCCATCACGCACGAATGCTCTCTCAATCCAAGCAACAGAAACTGCCCGTTTACACAGGCCTGCTACTAGGGATGGCGCTTGCAGCCGCAGGCAGTGCAGAAGGTGCTCAAGCGGTCATCGCATCCACTCAAGCCGCTGCCATTCACTCAAAACTGCGTTTCAGCCGAACGTTTGAACAAGAAGCCGATTCCGCTGGTTTGCGTAACCTCATCGCCAGTGGCTATCAAAAATCAGACATGGTCGCCATGTTTGATGTGCTCAACACGCAAGCAGGTCATCACAGCATAAACAACAAACCTCTAGAATACCTACTCACACACCCGCTGCCAGACTCACGTATCAATCGGTTAAAGCAATTGAACTTAGGAGCTCAGGAAAACTCGAAAGCCCGACCCAGTAATCGTTCATTCCAATTACTCAAAACATTGACGGAGCTTCATTATCAGCGCCAGACACGGGTCAATTCACTAAGCTATCGTAATCGACTGAGGGCGCTCAACCCGCGAACGTCACCACTCAAACATCAAGCGGCTCAATTTGGGTTAGCGGCTGCATTGGTCGAGGAAGGCAACACCACCCAAGCACTTTCAACCTTGCGCACATTGATTGCACAACAACCCGGTGAATCCATCTATCAGGCGTATTACATTCGCACCTTGATCAAAGCACGGCAGTACACCACTGCACTCGCGTATATAGCTCGCCAGCCTCAGCACAGCTCACGCTACGCCATGAGTCTACTCACTGTGCAAGCACTTAACGGCGATCAACAACACGCAGCCGCACAACAACGTTTATTCAGCTTACTCAAACACCACAGCGATCAACCACTTGTCTGGCACATGCTGGCAGAAACCAGCGGTAAAATGAACGATCGCGTGCAATTGCATGAAAGCCGCGCAGAATATTACGTACTCATGGGACGATTAAAAGCCGCTCAGCAACAACTGGACTATGCGCTCAAACTCAACACCTTGGTGCCTGGACGTAAAAGCGCCCTCTTGAATCGGCTGAGCACCATCAAAGCGTTGATCAAAGAGCGTCAAAAACTGGGATTTAATTAGGGCTATTACGTAACTGCTCAATGACAATATCATCATGCGAATACGCCTCAGCGTTTTACCCGCCAAGGCGCACAGAAGATAGGAACTTACGACGCCTGCTGCGCCTTAAAGTCCAGCATGCGTTGCAATGGCAACATGGCTTTTTTCGCCAAGTCCGCATCGACCAACACTTCATTATCAGCGCTTTCAGACTCAAGTACTTGTTTTAAATTTTCCAATGAGTTCATGGCCATCCATGGACAGTTGCCACAGCTTTTGCAGCTAGCCCCTGCACCACCGGTTGGAGCTAAAATAAACTCTTTACCTGGTGCTCCTTGCTGCATTTTGTAAAAAATACCGCGTTCCGTTGCGACAATAAATTGAGGATGATCCAGTTCTCTACTCGCTGCAATCAATTGCGAGGTTGAGCCCACAACATCGGCCATATCAATCACCGATTCCGGCGATTCCGGATGCACCAACACAGCCGCGCCTGGGTACACTTTTTTCAGATCCAGCAAAGCGCGCATATTAAACTCATCGTGCACGATGCACTCAGAATCCCATGCGATCAAATCGGCACCGGTTTCTTTTTGCACATAACGCCCCAAATGACGATCTGGCGCCCAAATAATTTTTTCACCTTGCTGATCTAGGTGATCCACTACATTTAATGCAATGCTTGAGGTCACCACCCAATCAGCTCGTGCTTTAACCGCAGCCGACGTGTTTGCATACACCACCACAGTTCGATCTGGATGCTTATCGCAAAACGCCGAAAACTCATCAATCGGGCACCCCAAATCCAGTGAACAAGTGGCCTCTAATGTTGGCATGAACACACGCTTTTCTGGGGTTAGGATTTTCGCGGTCTCCCCCATGAATTTAACACCTGCGACAATCAACATGTCCGCAGGGTGATGTTTACCAAATCGAGCCATTTCCAACGAATCAGACACGCACCCGCCAGTCTCTTCTGCCAACGCCTGCAATTCAGGATCGGTGTAATAATGCGTTACCAGCACCGCATTTTTTTTGATTAATAACGCTTTAATCTCTTCTTTTAAGGTGTCAATCTGATCTTGATCGAGCGTTCGAGGTTTCCACAGAGAATCCAAGTGCTCTTTTACAATGAGGCGAGCCTTCTCAGACCCTTCTGTTTTAAGTTGCTGCATGGTTGTCATATTGAGACATTCTCGACTGTCAAGTTAAATAGGTTCATCAATTCAATGAGGAACATTCTATCACGCTCTCTGGTCAGATTTAAGGTCTGATGCAACTAGCCAATGAACTCGCCATCCAAGCAATAATTAACCACCATCGTCTTTAAATCCATTACACTCACAGGCTTCGCTAAATAATCGTCCATACCCGCCGACAAGCAACGCTTGCGCTCATTGATGAGCGCATTAGCCGTTAGTGCAACAATCGTCACGCGTGAAACACCTTCTTGTTTCTCCCATTCGCGAATGGCGCGTGTGGCATCATAACCATCGCACACCGGCATATGGCAATCCATAAACACAATATCGTAACGCGCCCTTTTAACTTCCTCAACCGCCTCATGTCCGTTGTTCGCGATCGTTACGTGTTTACAACCAAATGATGACAACATTTTTAACGCCACTTTAATATTCACTTGATTGTCC
>JBCDEX010000200.1:0-2903 GCA_039178995.1 Pseudomonadota bacterium
ATAGCGATATAAAACAACGCGCGTTTAAAAGGACTCACAGTGAGTTATGCTCGTATTCTAACGATGTTTAACAAACTACTTTACGTCATCGTAAAGTATGTCTTTTTGTTGTGTCTGGTACTATTTCTTTTGTTTGCGTTGTACATCGGTTTAATGCGGTACTACCTGCCTAATTTAAATGAGTACAAGCAAGACATTCAAACCACGGTATCTTACCTAACCAAGCAAGACATTGAAATCGGATCGATGCATGGCAAGTTAGATGGGTTAACACCCATTGTGTCTATCAAGGACGTGCGTTTGTTTTCGAAAGAGCACAATCGTGATTATCTTCGCGTCAAACACGTTCGAATACAGCCTAATTTAAAAGCCTCCATTACTCAACTGGGCTTGCGTCTTAAGACATTGAGTCTCGATACAATCACCTTATATTTTCATGAAGAAAATAATCAATGGGCTTTTTTTCAAGATTATATAGATGGCGGTGGAACGCAAAAAAAAGGGCTGAAAGAATTATTCAAAGTCGTTGATGCGTATGACCAAATCAATGCGCGCAACGTGTCTGCTAGCATGCGATTTCAAAACAACGATGTTATTGAAACGCCATTACTCCATATGCGTTTGAGACGTTCTGACGCGTTGCGACAGATTAAAATTGTGGGCGATTCGCCGACGGCAGATCCCGCCAGAGTGTTTAAGTTTGTGTTAGAAAGTGAGTCCAGTTTGGATGCAGAAGAATTGGATGCTCGTTGGGTGTTTGATGCCAGTCAGTTGGATTTGTCGATGCTATCTGGTTTGTACGTCAAGCAAGGTGTGAGAGTGAGCGCGTTTGCCGATGCAATCAATGTTAAAGGTCGAGTGGGTGCTGGGCATTCGGTGTCTGCTCAAGGGCTTGCTCAAGTCTCTAATATTAATATCACTCCTAACAAGGAACAGCCTTGGAATTTGGCGCGAGCGGTGACGGATGTGAAGTACGAGGCTGAATACGAGAAAGACGCTCGCAAGCATACTGTGTACGTCAAAGACTTCAGTATTGAAAAAGACGCAGCGTGGCAAAGTGTCATGTCGGTTGGGAAAGTCGAAATGCTCGAGAACGCAGTAACGCGCCAAGTTAAATTGGCAAGTAACGCGGTTTCACTGGATCGAATGCTGCCATTGTTAAACGGCTTTCCATGGGCCCCCGAACAAATTCAATCGCAGCTCAGGCAGTTGAAATTCACAGGTGAACTGTCCGGTTCACAACTGTATTTTCAGCAACGGAAACCAAGCGCCACGCAAGAGGGCAAACTCTTAAACTGGGAATTTGCAACGAATGTCACGCAGTTGTCGAACAAGTCACACATGGGGTTGCCCAGTGTGGACAACGCGGATGCGTGGATTTGGCTCAATTCAAATGCAGGCGTGGTTAATATCAAGCCCTCGAAAAAGACCAGTATTCATTTTGATAAGCTGTATAAAGCCCCGTTTCGTTTTAACAACTTAATGGGTGATGTTGCATGGATTCGACATGGTAAGCAGCAAACATATGTTTACAGTCATGTGCTCAGAGCCAACTATAAAAACGCCGCATTACGAGGCTGGTTTGCTGCGGATTTAAATCACCAAGATGCGCATCGTTCTGCATTGAGTTTGAACCTTGCTCTCAAAGGACAGTTGCCTTCATCGGTTCGACACGAGTTAATTCCTAAAACGGTGCCGTCGTCGTTGACGACCTGGTTGAATAAAAGCATTAAGAAAGGTCAAGTGAACCACGCAAACTTATTATTTCATGGTGAGCTCAAGCCAAAAGTGAAAGGGCTGACGTTTGACCACCCGTTGGCACCGGTATTGGAACTGGGGTTGGATGTCAGTCAAGCAAGTGTGATGTATGATCCCAGATGGCCCATGGTGAGTGATGCCACGGCCCAATTGTGGATGTCACAGCGTGATGTGAATATGTATGTGCACAAAGGAACGATGCTGAACAGTCAAATTTCGGATACGATTTTGACGATGAGGCCAAAGCAAGCCTATAAAAAAGGACCGTCCTTGTTGACGGTGGGCGGCGACATCACCGGCTCGGTGAATGATGTGATTGACACCTTAAAAAGCGCTCGAGTCAATAAATCACTGACGGAGCTGTTAACAGATTGGCGCATGGAAGGGCAGGCGAAGTCGAAATTGTTGTTATCCATGATGCTGGGTCAGTCAGATCGACAATTTAAGCCTCAGGCAACGTCTGCGTTTGATAATGCACGTCTTAACATGAGCAAACAAAAGCTTAACTTTACAAACCTGAGTGGTGTGTTGGCGTATGACACAAACAGAGGGCTGTATTCGAGTAAAGCCATCAAAGGCACGCTGGATAAACAGCCCATTCTTGCGAATATTAAACAGTACGATTGTAAAGCGAAATCATTGTGTACGCGTGTTGATGCAAGTGGTGTTATGGAGCCAAGTGGTTTGGCACGTTGGCTCGATCCAGCCTTGCTCAGCGAGTTTTCTGGAAGCACCAAGTACAGCGCGAAGTTGGATTTTTTGAGTGCAGGTAAAACAAATATTTATGTTAATAGTGCGTTAAATGGCATGACGTCTAATTTGCCGGCACCACTTGGGAAAACGGCGGAACAGTCTATGCCATTGGTGTTTTCTCAATCCATTCAAGGCAACGGCGGCGCGTTTAGGTTAAGCATTAACGATGCGCTATTTATGCGTTCTAAAAAGCTGTCTTCGACGAGCTCTTCAACTCACATCACATTTGGTAAAAACTCACCAATACCCGCGTTAACCCAGGCAGGTATCCACATTAATGGCGCACTTGCGTCGGTTGATGGGTTCAAGTGGCAATCGTTTTTAACGGCGTATGCGAATCGTAAGACATCCTCGAATGCCCCCATTAATGTGTCGTTAAATAATTTGTCGAT
>JBCDEX010000201.1:0-2865 GCA_039178995.1 Pseudomonadota bacterium
CCCACGTTGGCGATTGCGTATCGATTCGATGCGCTTGCACTCCAGAATCATGCAGCGCCTTTAACACCGCAGCACCACTTTCCAAAGAAACTTCTCGTTCAGCGGATGTCCCACCCAATAAAACAGCAACATCGCCGACTAATTTATCGTGAAAATTCGCCATGACTTTACTCTGACTCCTGCACCCAAACGTCTTTTTTCATAAGGTTTGCTGACAGTGTTCCAACTGTGCCAGCACCCTGTGTAATTAACAAATCATCGTCCTTCAATATTTTTTTCAGCAAGGCTGGAACCGCTTCGATGTTTTCAGCGTAAATCGGATCCACATCTCCGCGAAGACGGATACTGCCACACAAACTTTTGCTGTCTGCACCTGCGATGGGCGATTCTCCAGCACTGTAGACTTCAAGCAATATCAACACATCAACTTGCGTCAACGCGCTAACAAAATCCTCATAAAGCTCTTTGGTTCGCGTGTACCTGTGAGGCTGAAAAATCATTGCCAAACGCTGGTCAGGGAAGCTGCTTCTGGCGGCCTGAATCGTTGCGCCGACCTCAGTTGGGTGATGACCATAATCGTCCACCAACATCACATTATTAACCGATGGTATAGGCGGTTTGCCCATCATTTGGAAACGACGCCCAACACCCGAAAACTGTTCTAAGCCTTCTTGAATGACGCTATCTACGACACCTTCATCGGTAGCCACTGCAATCGCAGCGGTTGCATTCAATACGTTGTGCTTACCCGGCATATTAATCGTGACCGTTAACGGCTGTAATGGCTCAGGTCTGATCACCGTAAATTCACTTTGCAAATGCTTTTCTTTTACCTCAGTGATTCGGAATTGAGCCTCTTCATGAAATCCATATGTGATCACTTGTCGATTGATGTTTGGAATCAATTCCTGAATCACTTCATTGTCATAACACACCACCGCAACGCCATAGAACGGTAAATTATGTAAGAATTCAATGAATGCTTTTTTCAGCTTCCCAAAGTCATCTTCATACGTCACCATATGATCTGCATCAATGTTTGTAACAACACTGACCATGGGTTGTAAATGCAAGAACGACGCATCACTTTCATCCGCTTCAGCGACAAAGTAACGGCTTTCACCCAAGCGCGCATTGGTGCCAAAGTTATTCAAAATACCACCGACAACAAACGTAGGATCTAGACCCGCAACAGCCAACAATTTTGCAATCATACTGGTCGTGGTCGTTTTACCATGAGTCCCTGCCACTGCGATGCCATGACTGTAACGCATCAATTCAGCCAGCATTTGCGCTCTTGGAACCACCGGAATTCGATGCTCTTTTGCATACATCAATTCAGAGTTATCGTCTTTCACAGCACTGGAGATGAATAACACGTCCGCGCCGTGCGCATTTTCTTCTGCATGCCCAATAAATACCTTAGCTCCCAGAGACTCTAAACGGCGTGTATTATCGGACACTGCAATGTCTGAGCCTGAAATTTCATATCCTTTATTGAGCAGAACTTCTGCAATCCCACTCATTCCTGATCCACCAATACCCAAACAATGAATACGACGAATACGCCTCATTTCAGGTACAGGATATTGCGCTAATTTACTCATTTACACATTCTCCAAACAGATCTCTGCTACTTTAGCTGACGAAAAAGGCAATCCTTTACTCTGTGATTTTTTTGACATTTGCGCCAGATACTCTCTATCCATCACAAATCTATTTAACAATTCATACAATCGTTCGGCGGTCATTTCTGATTGTGGCAACAGCACGCCTGCCTGATCGGTCGCCATGACCTTTGCATTTTCAGTTTGATGATCATCAATCGCATGCGGTAATGGGATATAAATCGCGGGCAATCCAACAATACTTATTTCAGACACCGTCAACGCACCGGCTCGGCAAATCACCACATCAGCCCATTCATAGACATAGCTCATGTTATCAACAAACGCATACACCGTAGCATCCACGTTCAACTCATTATAAAACTTTTCAACATCGGCCGCATGCGCCTCGCCTGTTTGGTGCTTTATGTTCGGGCGTTTCGATTCATCAAATAACGCCAACGCATTAGGCACGGTTTCATTGAGCGCCTTTGCCCCCAAACTGCCGCCTAAAATCAATACCTTCAACCGATCCTCTTGCGTCGATTGCTTGGGAGTGACAGCCAGACGAGCGCCCAATTTCAAAATATCAT
The DNA here is from genome assembly GCA_039178995.1 of Pseudomonadota bacterium. Taxonomy (GTDB): domain Bacteria; phylum Pseudomonadota; class Gammaproteobacteria; order Pseudomonadales; family JBCDEX01; genus JBCDEX01. The sequence continues at coordinate 2,201 of JBCDEX010000201.1, forward strand.
CACGAATCGGATTACCCACTGTCGTTGCCGTCGACTGAGAGAATGCCGTTGGAAACGCTTGCAGTACGCGTGTGGCAAACTTTGCCAAAATTCGATTCGTAGTACCTGCCACTGCATTTTGTTCGTGTATGTACAATGACACACCCAGCAATTTTGCGGCCAAACCGCCAGGACCCGATGCAAATCCACCCATCCCCAAAACACTGACAGGCTTTACTTGTCTGATAATTTGAATTGCTTTGAATTGCGCACGCAACAAATTCCAAACGGCTTTTGGTGCGCCCATCAACCCTTTACCTCGAATACCGCTCACGGGCAGGTAATGGATTGCGATGTCATTCATCGGAACCACTCGAGATTCAATTCCTTTTTCCGTACCAAGCCATTCAACATTCACACCTTGCTCAATGAGCTGCTGCGCAACCGCTAAACCAGGAAACACATGACCCCCTGTCCCACCGGCCATAACCAGCACAGTGCTTGAGCTTTTATCGTTCATAGTACAACCTTTTTAGCAATTGCTTAGGCAGCAATGTGTCTTTTTTTATTTGAGTATTGTTCCGGGCAGTTCGTTTCTTACGTACTTTTTTAGCGCGTGTTTCGTAATCCACTCGAAGCACAAACGCAACCAACGCGGTCGACACCAATAAGCTACTGCCCCCATA
>JBCDEX010000202.1:0-2864 GCA_039178995.1 Pseudomonadota bacterium
AAGACGCGTGTGCTGCGGCACTTGACGGCTTGGCATTGTATCCAGATTCAAACGCGTTTGAGTTAAAATACAGCTTGAGTCAGCATCTCGATGTGTCACCTGAGTGCATCACCTTAGGCAATGGTTCGAACAACTTACTCGATCTGATTGCGCAGGTGTTTTTAAATGATCAGTCGTCGGCGGTGTTTTCTGAATACGCGTTCGTGGTGTATCCATTGGCCACGAAGATTGCAAACGCCACGCAGATTGTTGTGCCTGCTAGCGACTGGGGGCATGATTTAACCGCCATGGCAGCGGCCATTCAAGACGACACACGATTGGTGTTTTTGGCGAATCCAAACAATCCCACTGGAACGTACTTCTCACACAATGAGCTGGTGACGTTTTTAGACGCCGTGCCAGAGCATGTGATTGTGGTGTTGGACGAAGCGTATTATGAATACTGCCATAACCTGGCAGATTATCCTGATGGGCTCACATTGCAAAAAACACACCCTAACTTGGTGGTGTCTCGTACGTTTTCTAAGGCCTATGGTTTGGCAGGGCTGCGTGTGGGTTATATGGTGTCGCACCCAGATGTGGCTGATCTGTTAAATCGAGTGCGTGCGCCGTTTAACGTGAACAGCATGGCGTTGGTAGGCGCTCAAGCGGCGCTGTCCGATAAGATGTTTTTAAAGGATAGTCAGGAAGTGAATCGATTAGGCTTGGCGCAATTGACCTCAGCGTTTGATAGCATGAGCGTGCCGTTTATTCCGTCGGTGGGCAACTTTATGTGCATTGAAGTGGGTGATGGTGCTGTGGTGTATCAAGCGTTGCTTGAGAAAGGCGTGATTGTTCGCCCGCTGAATGTGTACAGCATGCCTCGACATGTGCGTGTGTCGGTTGGCTTGAAAGACGAGAATGCGTTTTTCTTAACGCAATTAAAGAGCGTATTGTAGGAAACTTATGGACACGTTAGCGGCTTCTGCTTCGATTACTAAGTTGGCCATTTTAGGATTGGGTTTGATAGGTGGTTCGTTGGCTCTGGCGGCGAAGCAGCGAGGTATTGTGCAGCATGTGAGTGCTTGGGGTCGACGTACGCAGAACTTGCAAACAGGTCTCGACAGAGGCGTGATTGACTCCTTCAGTCTGGATCTGGCAGACGTGATTGTGGATGCGGATGTGATTGTGGTGGCCACACCGGTGCTGATGGCAGAGCAGTTGTTGGTTGATTTGTTTGCGAAGCATAATACTCAGGCCATTGTTACGGATGTTGGGAGTACGAAAGGCAATTTACTGCGAGCTGTTCAGCAAGGGTTAGGGTATGTGCCGCCGAATTTAGTGCTGGGGCATCCAATTGCTGGCTCTGAAAGCAGCGGCATTGACGCGGTGAAAGTCGATTTGTATGAGCGTCATCGCGTGATCTTAACGCCTACGTCTGATACCGACGCAGCCCATTTGGCGTGTATTCAGTCTTTGTGGTCAGGCGTTGGCGCAGAAGTGATTTGTATGGACGTTGAGCAGCACGACCATGTATTGGCCGCGACCAGTCATTTGCCGCATATGCTGGCTTATAGTTTGGTAGATACCTTATCCAGTATGGAAGAAGAGCAAGAAGTGTTTCGCTTTGCGGCGGGCGGATTTCGAGATTTTACGCGCATTGCCAAAAGTCATCCGACAATGTGGCACGACATTGCGATGGCAAATAAATCCGCCTTGCTCAAGAGTCTTGATGACTTTGTCAAGCATTTGTTGACGGTGCGTGAGTGTATTGATCAAGGGGACAGTGAGCGTTTAATAGCGTTGTTTTCTCATGTGGCGTAAACGAGTAAGAACTTACACGACGAGTTGTTGCCTAAAAAGTCATAGGGGCGATCTTGAATCGTGCGTATTGAATTTTCTGCTTATTAATATTCGTGATACCCTAAATTCATAAAAAAAGCGGATTATTGTAGGTGTGTTAATTGAGAAATGCGGTAGCATGGAGACGCGGTCATTTATAATAATGGATAAGAATGATTGCAATAACACAGGCTCGATGAACGATTAAGCCGCTCTGAACGGGGGGTGTTGGATCGATTTTCTGAATGTGCACCTGAATACGTTGTGTATAAAGAGAGTGCTGGAAGTGTGATCACCATGATTGCATTCGATTTGCTTATTAGCATGAATTCGGGAACCAAATAGGGTTCATTCAGTCTATGTATATACAAAGCATGTGTTTATCATCTTTAAATAACAATGTGAAATGAGGGTTTTATTATGAAAAAATTAACCGTAACTGCGTTTGCTGTAGCGGCATCTTTATTGGTGGCATTGCCAAGTGCGGCATCTGCCAGCTGGAAAAAAGCCAAAAGTGGCGGCGGTGTGACCGTTTGGACGAAAGAGGTTCCAGGTAAAACGCTCAAGGATATGAAGGCCGAGACGGTTATTACGGCAAAGATCACTGACATTGCACACTTGTTAAATGATGCGAGTGCCTACAAATCATGGGTTGCGGATCTTCGCACCAGCCGCTTAATTAAACGTGTATCAGCAACAGAGAACATTTTGTATTTTGTGCAGAAAACACCTGTGATCAAAGATCGTGACGTGGTCATTCGCGGTAGAGTGACACAAAACGCAGCATCTAAAGTGCTGACGGTGAATATGCAAGGCATAAAAGGGCATGTAAAAGAGAGCGCTAAGTACGTTCGTTTACCTAAGATGAACGGTAAATTCGTATTCACGCCAATCGGTGGTGGCAAGTTGAAGGTTGTGTATACCTTGTCTGCAGACCCAGGTGGTAAAATTCCAGCTTCGTTGGCGAATAAGTTTGCGGTTGACACACCTTTTAAGACGTTGAAAGGGTTGAAGCAAATCAGCAAGAATCTCGCGAAATATCG
>JBCDEX010000203.1:0-2842 GCA_039178995.1 Pseudomonadota bacterium
AAACAATTTAAAATTCAACACGAGCGTTATGTCATGAAAGTATTAGTAGCAGTAAAACGCGTCGCAGATTACAACGTCAAAGTACGTCCCAAAGCTGATGGAACAGACGTGGATTTAGCGAATGTCAAAATGTCCATTAACCCATTTTGTGAGATTGCAGTAGAAGAAGCAGTGCGTCTTAAAGAGAAAGGCGCGGCGAGCGAAATCGTTGTGGTATCCATTGGCGACAAATCATGCCAAGAGCAAATCCGTACCGCATTGGCGCTAGGCGCTGATCGCGGTATTCAGATTGACACATCAGAAAACATTCAACCATTGGCTGTTTCCAAAGCATTGAAAGCCGTGCTTGATAAAGAGCAAGCCGATCTTGTCATCTTAGGCAAGCAAGCGATTGATGGCGACAACGGTCAAACAGGCCAAATGTTGGCGGCATTGGCTGGCTTACCACAAGGTACATTTGCCTCTGAGGTTGAAGTAGCTGACGGTAAAGTAGCGGTCACACGCGAAATCGATGGGGGTTTGCAAACAGTGAGCTTGACGTTGCCAGCAATTGTCACCACAGACTTACGTTTGAATGAGCCGCGTTATGCCTCTTTGCCAAACATCATGAAAGCGAAAAAGAAGCCGTTGGACGTCATCGCCATTGCAGACTTGGGTGTGTCAACGGAGTCAGGTGTTAAAACGTTGAAAGTTGCACCACCAGCTGAGCGTTCAGCTGGTATCAAAGTGCCAGACGTAGCCACATTGGTCGATAAGTTAAAAAATGAAGCGAAGGTGATCTCATGAGTATTTTAGTATTAGCGGAACACGATAACGCCTCATTAAAAGGCGCAACATTAAACACTATCATGGCCGCATCAAAAGTCGGTGGTGATATCGCAGTATTGGTTGCAGGCTCTGGCTGTGCAGCCGTAGCAGACCAAGCGGCTGCGGCCGAAGGCGTATCAAAGGTATTGTTGGCAGACAACGCTGCATACACCAACGCATTGGCTGAAAACGTCGGCGCGTTGCTGGTTGATCTAGCAGCAGACTACGACGTGGTTATGGCGCCTGCGACCACAACGGGTAAAAACGTGATGCCACGTGTGGCTGCGTTGTTAGACGTTGATCAAATCTCAGACATCATTTCAGTTGAAAGCGCGGACACATTCACGCGTCCGATCTATGCGGGCAACGTGATTGCGACAGTTCAATCAAGCGATCCTAAGAAAGTTATCACAGTGCGTGCCACTGGATTTGACGCCGTTGCAGCCGAAGGCGGCAGCGCAGCCGTTGAAGCCGTTGAAGCAACACACGACGCAGGCACATCAAGCTTCGTAAAAGAAGAGTTGGCAGAGTCGGATCGTCCTGAATTAACCGCAGCAAGCATCGTTATCTCAGGTGGCCGAGGCATGCAAAACGGTGAAAACTTTGAGTTGTTGTACAAAGTGGCTGACAAGTTGGGCGCAGGCGTGGGTGCATCACGTGCCGCGGTTGACGCAGGCTTTGTACCAAACGACATGCAAGTCGGTCAAACGGGTAAGATCGTTGCACCAGACTTGTACATCGCCGTGGGCATCTCAGGTGCGATTCAGCATTTGGCCGGCATGAAAGACTCAAAAGTCATTGTCGCAATCAACAAAGACGAAGAAGCGCCGATTTTCTCGGTAGCGGACTACGGTTTGGTGGCAGACTTGTTCGACGCATTACCAGAGTTGGAACAAGCACTGTAAGGTGCCTGTTGGAATTAAAAAACCAGCTTCGGCTGGTTTTTTTGTGTCTGCGACAATTGAGTGGTCATGTTTTAGAATGGTTAAAGTTGACTGGCACAGCCAATCAGGCAGACGAGCAAATAGAGAGCAAAGAGATCCGATATGAGTAAAAAAACACGGTTGGTGTTTTCCACCGACGTGGGCAAAACCTGCCCAGATTGTGAGCACGCGATGGACGCCTGTGTCTGCGCCAACACACGCATCGTAGGCGATGGCACCGTGCGTATCCAATACGAAACTAAAGGACGCAAAGGCAAAGGTGTAACCGTTGTGAGCGGCATTCCTTTGATCGAATCAGAGCTGAAAGCACTGGCAAAAACCATCAAGAAAAAAATCAGCACCGGTGGCAGTGTCAAAGACGGCGTCATTGAAATTCAAGGCGACCAACGCGTCGCGGTGACTGGCTTTTTTGAACAGTACATTAAACACAATGCCGATGCGTCGGGGTGGGCGTTGAAGGGGAAGAAGGGGCAGTGAGGTTGTCACTTGAGTGCGTACTTAAATCCAGGTGATAACGATCATACAAAAACAAGGAAGGTTAAATGAAGCAGCGAGTTAGGGGTGGGTTAATAGGTGGGTGTCCTAAAGTATCACATTTACCATGATCTGCTAGACGATTATGGTTATCAAGGGTCGCGTGAAAATATACGCAGACAGATGCGCGTCATTGGCTTAAAAACGATCATTAAGTGCCGCTTTAAGGTAACGACCAATAGTCATCACAACAAACCGTTTGCGCCTAATTTATTAGCTCAAAATTTTACAACGAGCCAAGCAAACCAGGCGTGGGTTGGTGATATTACGTATATTCGAGTGGGTCAATCACAATGGCTTTATCTAGCCGTTGTGATTGATTTGTATTCGCGTAAAGTGATTGGTTGGTCGATGGGCAAGCACATGACTTCAGGTTTGGTGTGTGATGCATTGAAAATGGCGCTGGTCAATAGAAGCATGCCTCAAGGTGTCATCGTGCACAGCGATCGAGGAAGTCAATATTGCTCCGCACAGTACCAGCGGCTATTAAAGGATCACAAGCTGGTGTGTAGTATGAGCGGTAAAGGCAACTGCTATGATAATGCGGTTGCTGAAAG
>JBCDEX010000204.1:0-2818 GCA_039178995.1 Pseudomonadota bacterium
ACGTAACGACATTCACCAAGAGGATTATTTAACATGCCAAGTTTTGCAGAACAACACCGAAAACGTGTATTGGCCGCTCAAGCAGCCAAACAAGCAGAAGCGTCCGGTGAGGACAACGCGGACAACTCATCGCCGATGCAGCTGATGCAAGCACAACTCGCTGGCCACAAGCAAGCACTGAGTAAAATCAGCAGCCTAAAAGCGAAAAACAAGAGAAAAGCCGAGTTCATTGCCGAGTACGACGCGCACGTTGACGGCGTTTTGTCTGCTGGCACAGGCATTCAAGACGACATCGTTGGCATGATGTTTGCTTGGCAATTGGATGTCGGCAACGTAGAGCAAGCATTGTTGCTAGGTCATTACTTGATTGAAAACAACTTGGACATGCCGCCGAGCTTTAATGATACACCCGCCAAAGTATTGGTGCGTTACATCCCTGACTTATGGAAAAACAAACAAGCTGCATTGAGCGATTTAATCGAAGTATTGAAGCTTACAGCAGAACATGACATGCACGATGATACTCGCGCAAAACTGCATCGTGCATTGGGTGAGGCGTACGCGGAGCAAGATGCACTTGAAGACGCAAAAGCGCAATTCGATCTTGCACTTGATCTTGATGCCAACGTGGGTGTGAAGCCCCAGCTTGCACAAGTTAACAAGAAACTGGGCGATCTGAATGCGAATGCGACAGGCGATGGATTAACCCCATCAGCCCCCGCGCCAGATAATGACGGCGCAGCGTCGCAAGGCAGCCAGCAAGACGACGACTAAGCGAGTTAGGACAGTGATCCAAAAGCCAAAGAAGTCGGAAAAATAAGTACTGCCATGCAACAAGGTATCGGAGATCGCCTTTGAGCAATCATAAAGACTCCACCCCCCGCGTTGGTCGTTGATCGTTTGTGTTGAGTTAATCCTCGCTTCACAAACCAGCAACCAACGCACCTTTTTTACTTGATGAGGTGCTTATGGGAGTTATACCCACACAAACAGCAACGCAAGCCGTTGTTGAGCCTATCAAGAACGATGGTTTCTTCCCTGACTTGTCGGTGCATGATTTCAGTCGTGACATGCGTTTGGACATTCCAGACGACAATAAACGCATCGCGGCGCTTAAAAGCGCGATGTACAAAGTGAATGAAGATCTTGCGCCACTAAAAAGACCAGACGAACCCAGTGCGACGCTGACCAGTCATATTACTAATGATGTCTACACATCGGATCGATTGAACCATCTGTATTTCATGGCGGTGTTCAACCTCGCCAAAGCGCTGCTGATTGAAAACTATCGCGACATTGATACACACCGACAAGGGCACGAAAAATCCGATCAGATGGAGCCGCGTGCGCTTGATTACCAACAGCGTTCACGCGAGAACGTTCGCCAACTGTTAGGCAAACCCAGAATGACCGTGGAGCTGGTGTAATGAACGTGCGCTCACTGCAACACGAAACACTCGACGCGTTGTGCTATCGGGTATTAGGCAACACCAGAATGCTTGAGCAAGTGATGGTCGCCAACCCTCACCTCACGGGCATGGTGACCATGGCGAGCGGGCAACAGGTTCACATCCCCGACGTGCCTGCGCAAGTCGAACCAAAACAAACCATTAACTTGTGGGACTGACATGACTCAACTGTGCAGTGTAGACGACATCACCAACGCCACACGTGAATACACGATGGACGACGCGGTCAGCGACACCGGGTTAGAACCTGCAATGATCAAAGCGATCGCGGAAGTTGAATCCAAACGCGCCGCATTCGACAAAAACGGCATGCCCACCATCTTATTTGAGCCACACAAATTCAAAAAATACAGCGGTGGAAGATACGACAAGACGCACCCTCATCTATCTGCGAGCAGTGGTTTCAAATACGGACTGTTTAGAAATCAACGTAAAAAATTGGCCGAAGCAATGTCTCTCGACTGGTACGCAGCGCACATGGCGTGCAGCTGGGGTAAATATCAAATCATGGGGTTCAACTTTAAGCTGGCAGGGTTCGACTCATTACAATCATTTATTTATGCCGCGCACCATTCCGAAGGCGAGCATCTGAGAATGCTGATCAACTTCCTCATTAACACCGGACTGATTGAGCACTTAAAAAACTTAGACTTTGACAAATTTTCCAAAGGCTACAACGGCAAAAACTACAAGCAAAATCGACACGCTCGAAAAATGAGAGCGGCGTACAACAAGCACAAACGCTTGGAGGCGATCGCATGATGCCCTTACTGTCACACAAGCTCAAGCCCATCGTATTGAAGTGGGTGCTGCCCCCTATTCTGTGGTTGTCGTGTTTCGCGTGGATTTACAACAGCGGAGAAGAGGCAGGCGTTTTCAAAGAGCGTGCGCGATATGAGGCGAGCGTCAAAAAAGCACAGGCCATCACTGCCAAAGTCAACCAACAACTCGCTGCCAAAGCGACTGCATTAAACACCGAACGTACCGCGATCAATCGCAGCGTTCAAGCCAAAGAACAAGAGGTGGTCAATTATGTCACTCAGAAAATTACAGACGACGACAGCAGCGATGATGAAGACGGTGGCTGTGTGCTTGATGTTGACATCGTGCAGTCACTTAACGAACTCATCGATCAAGCCAACACCGACATTTGAACTGAGTGACGAGCTGCTGATCGACTGCGGAAAAGCCAGCGCATTAACCGACGGTACACCGCAGACATTACTGCTCGCGTACACCGATGTTGTCGTTAAATTAGGCGATTGCGCACGCACATTGCAAGTGAGAAACAAACAGTACCAATTATACAGAAACGCAATAGATACTCAGGACAATAAGCATGATTGAAG
>JBCDEX010000205.1:0-2799 GCA_039178995.1 Pseudomonadota bacterium
CGAGTTCATTAAGTGAGTATTGAAGACCAGCATAAGGTGTTAATGCGCTCGCTGTGTTTTTCGTTAGGCCTTTGTTTGTATTTGCGCGCTGAACAGGTTGTTTGCTCATTGAGTAAGTGGGTGTTTTCGGGGTGGCCATTGCAACGCGAATGGGCAGTGTAGGTGTGTCTGTGTTTAAAACCGTGGGCGGTTGTGGAGCGATTCGAGTTGTTGCGACAGTGGTTGGAGCAGGTGATAATGGCTCGTCAAATATAGTGGTTGACGTGATGGCAGTTGCTAATGTTGGTTTTTCTGATGATAAGGTGTCTTCGATCACAACAGCATCTTGGTTTGCTAGATCGATGTTTCGTGTGTCTACGGACATTGCAGGCGTTTGGATTGCTGGTGCGCTAACGACTGCTCCTTTAATGGTAGGTACCGTGATCGTGAGAGGCGATGCTTTGACAGCCGGAGCTTGAATTACGGGTGTTTTAACAACTGGGGTTTGAATAACGGGCGTTTTGGTGGCGGGTGCTTTTACAACCGGAGCTTGAATGGCGGGTGCTTTCACAATAGGAGTTTGTATAACAGGAGTCTGTATCACGGGTGCTTGGATGGTGCTGCTCGGCAGATTGCTAATTGCATTGCGTTCGTGAGAAAGATGAGTCGCATGAGCTGAGGCTATGACTGCGGTATAAGTAATACAGGCGAAGCTGAGTAGTTTAGGCAGGTGTTTCATAATGATCCTTGTTGTATTATATTATTTCATGTATTAATCACCGCCAAAATAAATTATATTAAAGCCGTTGTAAAGGGCTGACATGATCTTACTATTAGCCTAAGCGCATCTATAGCTGATCATTACATGAATTCTGGGTTTTATTCTGTTCTTTATGGCGTTGAACTTAAAGGCGTATTGTTTTTTTGGCAGCATGAGTGTGCTTTTCGTGGTTGTTAAATAATGTTGAATTATTAATGAGTCAGAGCCAATTTATGTCGGAACATCATCTATTTATGGCTCATGCATTGAAACTAGCACAGAAAGGTTGCATGACGACTCATCCAAACCCGATGGTTGGGTGTGTTTTCGTGAAAGATGGAGAGATCATCGGAGAAGGTTTTCATCTCGAAGCGGGCCAGGCGCATGCGGAAGTGAATGCGCTTAAAGACGCTCGTGAAAAAGGCATGGATGTGTCTGGTGCAACGGCGTATGTCACTCTCGAACCGTGCTCGCATCAAGGGAAAACGGGCCCTTGTTGTAATGCATTGGTGGCGGCGGGTGTGTCTGAGGTGGTGGTCGCAATGACAGATCCAAATCCAGAGGTGTCAGGTCGTGGAATTGCATATTTGCGTGCGCATGGTGTGTCTGTTATTGAAGGTGTACTGCAACAGCAAGCGGAAGAGTTGAATCGTGCGTTCATGACCTCAATGCGTGAAGGGCGTCCATTTGTTCAAGTGAAGATTGCAACGAGCATGGACGGCCGTACGGCGATGGCCAGCGGTGAAAGCCAATGGATTACAGATGCTGCCGCACGTGAAGATGTGCAGCGATTGCGAGCGCAAGTGGGGGCGATTGTGACTGGCAGTGGCACCTTGTACGGTGATAATCCATCGCTGACTGTACGCCCTGCCAATTGGTTGTACCCTGAGTTGAGTGACGATGAACGAATTCGAGTGGCTCGTCAACAGCCGTTGCGTGTGGTGGTGTCATCAAAAGCACCGGATCCGCAGGCAGAGAAATATCAGATATTCACAGATGGAGTTCACTCTATATGGGCTTCGTCGAGAGTGAGTGATCACTTTGACTTTCCTGAGCACATTGATTCATGGGTGATTAAGCCTGTGTCAGACGACGAGTCGACAGAGCGTGTGTGCTTACTCAGTCTGTTGCAGCGTTTGCATTCGGAGAGGCAGGTTCGATCAGTTTTGGTTGAGGCTGGCGCTCAGTTGGCCGGTGTATTTGTTGCGCACGGTTTGGTGGATGAGATTATTATGTACATGGCGCCGTCGTTGATGGGCAGCGATGCGGTCGAAATGCTCACATTGCCGATTGCGAAGATGCAGGATAAAGTCGCTTTGCGTATAAAATCAGTGCGTCAAGTGGGTGAAACCGTTAGAATATGTTCTGAATTGGCGTAATGAACGCATATTCATTGTGCTGAGTGAATGTACGTATCGTGAGAGCGTTTAACTGTCCACCCACGCGTCATCTTTGATTAAGGTCGATCCCATGTTTACAGGTATTATTCAAGCCGTTGGACACATTCGTCAGACACATCCTGTCGGCGGTGACGTGCGCGTTGAGGTAGCTACGGGAGCGTTAGATCTATCAGATGTTGCCTTAGGTGATAGCATTGCGTGCAATGGCATTTGCTTAACGGTGACCTCGTGCCTGCCGACGGGCTTTACCGCGGATGTTTCACGTGAAACATTGGAATTTACAACGCTGGGCAGTTTAAGTGTCAATTCGGCGCTTAATCTAGAGAAAGCGTTGAGAGCGCAAGACCGTTTAGGCGGTCACATTGTCTCCGGTCATGTGGACGGTGTGGCTGAGATTGTTGAGATTACCCCAGATGGGCGTGCGCAACGGTTTCGATTGCAAGCGCCGCCTACGTTGTCAAAGTACATTTCTCATAAAGGGTCGGTGACCATTGACGGCGTCAGTTTAACCGTTAACTCGGTAGACGGGCATTGCTTCGATTTATGCATTGTGCCACACACCTTGTCGGAAACCATTTTTCCTGAATACCAAGTGGGATCAAAGGTCAACATCGAAGTGGATGTCATCGCGCGCTACGTTGAACGATTGTTAACGGCTGA
>JBCDEX010000206.1:0-2741 GCA_039178995.1 Pseudomonadota bacterium
CCCATAATGCAACAAACCAACCCCCGTTGCATAAATCGGATTTCTCACAATATCACTCAAACCAGACACGCCTTGTGGCGTCCCCAGTCTAACTGGCATATGAAATACTTCCTCCGCTAGCTCTACTGCTCCTTGCATTTTTGATGTACCACCGGTTAACACAATGCCAGCCGCCATGGCATCGATGTAACCGCTGCGTTCAAGTTCTGCTTGCACTAATGTAAACAATTCATCATAACGGGGCTCAACCACTTCCGCCAAACCTTGACGAGACATTTCTCGTGGTGGTCGTTCGCCCACACTTGGCACTTTGATGGTTTCATCTGCGCCCGTTAATTGCGCCAATGCGCATGCATATTTTATTTTAATATCTTCAGCATACTTGGTTGGCGTGCGTAATGCCATGGCTATATCGTTGGTAATTTGATCGCCAGCAATTGGTATGACTCCAGTATAGCAAATTGCGCCCTCACTAAAAATAGCAATATCGGTTGTTCCGCCACCAATATCAACGATGCACACGCCCAATTCTCGCTCATCGTCCGTCAATACAGAGTAGCTAGAAGCCAGTTGTTCTAAAATAATGTCGTCCACTTCCAAACCACAACGACGAATGCATTTTTCAATGTTTTGCGCGGCCGTTTGCGCACCGGATACCAAATGCACTTTAGCCTCTAAACGGACACCAGACATACCCAAGGGCTCTTTGATACCTTCTTGTGCGTCGACAATGTACTCTCGCGGCAAGATGTGCAAAATGCGCTGATCCGCAGGAATGGCAACTGTTTTAGCCGCATCGATCACACGTTCTAAATCGTTTACATTGACCTCTCGATCTCGAATTGCAACGATACCATGGGAATTCAAGCTTTTGATATGACTTCCAGCAATGCCAGCATATACTGAATTTATTTGGCAACCCGCCATCAATTCTGCTTCTTCAACCGCTTTCTTAATCGACAACGTGGTTGACTCAATATTAACCACAACGCCTTTTTTCATACCACGCGACGGATGAGAGCCAATACCTATAATGTCGATCAATCCGTTGTCTTTAATTTCACCTACAATTGCAACGACTTTAGACGTACCGATATCGAGACCAACAATAATATTTGTTCCAGCTTCTGACATCATGATGACACCTCTTCCATTGTTATATATTTTTTTGATTTAACCAGCTCACCGACACACCATTGGTGTACCGTAAATCAACTCGTTTAATGTCTTTTCGTTTACGCGTTAAATACGTTTCATACACTGCAAAAAAACGTTTTAACCGCTCTTCAATGTCTTGACTACCAAACATCACATGGATGCCATTATTCAACACGACTTTCTGTCCACCCTTATCATCCATAACCATCTTACGCAGACCCAAGTTGTACTTTGAAAAACGCTGCTTAAGTTCCAAATAACGTGCCCAAGTCTCTTCCAAACGATCGTCTGGACCTAAAATATTCACCAACTTACCGTCTTTGGGCTTTTTAAAATCACCGGGTCTAAACAACTCACCCTGCTTATTTAAGTATCCTTTGTCGTGCCAGATCGCAACGGGTTGCTGCTCAACCACGTTAACCACCAGTTTCTGCTCTGCCGTGCGCTGGAGACGTGCGGTAAACACCCAAGGTAACGCCTCAATTTCATTCTTTAACTCACTCAGTGTAACGTCTAAATACCCTTCATAAATATGACGCGCCATAATTTCTTGAATCTTGGCATCAGAGACAAACTCAAGTTCGCCTTGCACATCCACTGATTCGATCGGCATACGCAACAATTTAGTGACGATGTTTGACCCTGAGAACAGCACTCCAAATAACACCAACAAGACCCCCAACATCAAAAACAAACGTCTTGAACCTGTGAATTCTTCCACCAATAAATCACGATTCGACGGCGCAGGGGTGCGTCGACTGTTTCGATTCTTGTTATGTGGACTGATTGATTTCATCGTTATGCAACGCTCAATTCGAGAACTGTTAACACCAAATGTTCAAAACTAATACCCTTTGCCTTCGCAGCCATTGGCACTAAACTGTGACTGGTCATACCAGGTGACGTATTCACTTCGAGTACGTACGGTGTATTGGTTCGTTCATCAATCATGATATCTACACGTCCCCAGCCTTTACAATCCAAACTGGAAAACGCGTCCAACGCAAGTTGCTTGAGCACGCTTTCTTCAGGCTCATCTAGGCCACATGGACACAAGTAACGCGTGTCGTTTGCTTGATATTTCGCCTCGTAATCATAAAAATCATTGTCTGTTTGCATTTGAATCACGGGCAATGCCTCATCGCCTAAAATGGCAACAGTAAACTCAGGGCCTTGAATCCAACGTTCAGCGATCACATCGGTGCCGTATTGCTTGGCGTCTTCAAACGCTCTCTGTAACGAGATCTCATCCGTCGCCACTTGCATGCCAATACTTGAGCCTTCTTGGGCTGGCTTTACAATGCATTTACCGTTTAGCTCGGCCATGATACTGGACCAATCCGACGCTTCAGTCAGCAATACATAATCCGCGGTCGACAAACCAATGCCTTTCCATAATTGCTTACTGCGCAATTTGTCCATACCAATTGCAGACCCCAGTACGCCACTGCCTGTGTACGTCACACCTAACACATCTAACGCACCTTGAACTGTACCGTCTTCGCCGTCACCGCCATGCAGTGAAATCACCGCGTGTTTAATGCCTTTTTCTAAAATCTCGCTAACCCACGTTGGCGATTGCG
>JBCDEX010000207.1:0-2694 GCA_039178995.1 Pseudomonadota bacterium
GCACACACAATCATTTGCCGTGATTCATCGAGGGCTTGCTGCTGCAAAAAGGGATAAAACGCGCTCAGAAAATCAAATTTACACTGCTGACGAACATCCCCACTGGAACCTGAGGGCATGTACAAACTGGCGATGCTGATGTGCTCAAAGTCGAGTTGAAGATAGCGCCCTTCCACTGTAGACAGTTCGCAATTCAGCCCATAATGAACACCCTGCGGTTTGATTCGAGAATACACAGCGACGCCGCTGTACCCTTTTTTCTGCGCATCAAAGTAATAACAATAATACCCCTGAGGGTGAAAGACATTGGAGTCTAGCTGGTCTAATTGCGCCTTGGTTTCTTGTATGCAAATGACATCCACACCCGACTGTTCGGTGGCCAACCAATCAAAAAAACCTTTACGAGCCGCTGAGCGAATACCATTGGCGTTGAAGGTCATGACCTTCACAGCTCACTCCCACAACTCATCAATTGAATGGTTTGCATGTCAATGCAACAACGTGCTGTCTTCTTCAACGGGCTTAGGCGATTCAAGTCCTTCATCGTGCAGGTCTTGATAAAACTTATGCACGCCCGCTTTTAACATTTCTTGCGCGATGTCAAAGGTATTGCCCGATAAAAAAGACGTTAATGCCGATGAAAATTCAATGCGAATCAAATACGTGCCTTCTTTTTGATCTTGCTTACGCAATGCAAGGTCGCCGTTCTCTAACTCAACTATTTCAAATGTATCTGAACTCACAGTAATCCTTAAAATTAATCGTGCTTACTTAATAACACGCTCTGGCATTGGCGGATTGATGTCCGCCAAACGCAACGCATCATCACACTTATTCAACAGGTGATGTCGACAGTTTAGACAGCTCTGACTTCACCGACGGCAACATCACTGCGCTTTCGTCTGCTTGTTCCACGTATTGTTTCATATACGGTATGCTCTCACGACGTTGGTCGCTGGAATGCAACAAACGGATTATGCTCTCCAAATAACCCAGCGTGTTTGGAAAAATGCTGAGGCCCTGCTTAAATAGGTCTAAAGCTTTATCAAAGTCTTTCAATTCAAAAAATGCAGCGCCTAAACTCAAGTACGACATTTCATTATGCGCCAAAAACTCAGGGCTTACGGTCGCCTGAACATTGTTTAAATAGGCCATGGCCGCCGCTTCACCTTCCGTGTGCTTAATCAGGCTGGTGATGCCAATGTACGTATTGATGTTCCCTTTACCGGACAAGCTGGCGGCTTGATCTAAGTACGTCCTTGCTTTTTTATACGCGCCTGCATTACGAGCTTCTTGAGCCATAGACATTAAAAAATTCAGTTGCGGGGTGTATTGATTGGAGTTGTCGGCTACGTCTTGTGCCAATTGGTTGAACGTGTTTCGACTATTACGAAATTCCATGCGCTTGTTAAAGTTGGCTTCTTTTTTCGCCATCGCATCGTAACGATTGCGCTCTCGGATCAGTGCGCTGTACATGCCATGCAATACCGGAGAGTAATGCGTTGTTTCAAGCCATTTCGGTGTATCAAATGCCATGTGCTGCCATTTAAGTTCGTGCAACTGTTTCGTCCACTTGCGTTCCATGCCCTCCACATGGAATGCCGCTCGCAATGCCACAAACGCAAACGCTCCGAGGACGCAGATTAACGCGATGGACGCACCTTTATGCGACGTGATTTGAATGACAGAGTCACCCGATTTACTCAGCTTCGCATGCAGTCCCACAATCACACCGATGTAAATCCCCATCAGCACCATGGGCGTGATGTGATAATACGGAAAACTAAACACGGCATTCACCGCGGTGCCTGCAAACATGGTAATAATACACATCGCTAAAAAACGCGTCTCTGAGCGCTCAGCTTGCGTGATCAAATGCATCAACATGCGCACCGTAAACAACATGCCAATGAGAAACACAGCAAACCCGATGATGCCAATCTCGGCAATCATCTCAAGATAGTCATTGTGCGCACGTCTAATGGATTCGGTGTTATGCAAATAGTGCTCTGGGTACGCTGAGTAAAAGTTCCCCATGCCCACACCCATCAATGGCGCGCTTTTGATCACATCCCACGTACCAGACCAGATTTTTTTACGCGTATCGAATGAGCCTTTGTTCGACGACGGCGATAATTGATTGGCGGTGTTTTCAGCCACGTCCGTGAGCACGCTCAACGGATTGTGAAACGCCAGTTGACGTATTGCTGTATCGTATTTGAACGACATCAGCGCCAAGAGACACAGAACACCAACGCCGACAACACGCTTACGACGCGCATCAAACACAAGGTGGGTGAGATGCCCTCGTTTGAGCATCCACACAGTGAACATCGAGAAAATAAGTCCTTCAACCGCAAGCCCTAACCAAGCCGCTCGAGTTTTTGTGTGAAACACAAACGCTAATAAAATCACCATGGACACCGTATAGATCACATCGACCATTAACGGACGCTCGCCGCGTTTGAATAAAAAATATACGCCCAAAGCAAACGACAAAATAATCGGATGATTGGCCATATTCTTATTGCTGAATGTTGACGCTGGCGGTGTTGCTTGAGGCACGCTGGACAAAGCAAAAAAGGCTTGCATCAATCCGATGATGGCCACCAACACCGTCGCAAAAAACACTCCTTTCAGTAAGAGATTCAATGCCTTATCATGAGGCGTGATTTGACGTGTCACAAACAGCGC
>JBCDEX010000208.1:0-2661 GCA_039178995.1 Pseudomonadota bacterium
GATTATTCATCAAAAAACATATTAATCAAACAAGCAGGCGATGATTTAATCTTCCGCTTGGTCGACGTCAATCGCATGAAATTCACCACATTTGATCGAGCTGCTCGAACCCAAAGTTTATCTCGATTACATTTGGATGAGCCTGACATGAAGCGCATTATCAACGGCTATGTCGCATGCGGGGAAATCGACGAGCAGTTCTTTCATGACACACTGAAAAATTCCAGAGAATTTGACGCTCGACGGCAGAAAATAACCCGATTAAAGTATACCTTGAAGCGCATAATAAAACGTACATAAATTAGCCATTTTTTGGCAAGTAATTCATAATATCTGAAATATCACGCGCAGGCAGCGCCTTGGAAATGTAATAGCCTTGAATGTAATCGCATTCTAAGGTGGTTAAAAAATCAAACGACTGTTGATCATCAACTCCTTCGACGACCACTTGCAGTCCAAAACTGTGACCCAACTCAATGATCAACTGAACTAAAATGCGATCACTGTCGTTATTCATGATGTCTTTAATTAACGCCCGATCCACTTTCAGCTCGTGCGCAGGAATGTCTTTAAAGTAGGCTAATGATGAGTAGCCCGTTCCAAAATCATCGATCGACAGCTTCACACCCAGCTGCTTAATATCGTGCAGCACCTTACGACTTTTTTCCATATTCAACATCAATGCCGTTTCAGTGATTTCAAGCATCAATAAATCCGCAGGCACGTCCCACAAAGTCAATGCATCTTTGAGCATATCAACCGTATCATCTAAGCTGACCAATTGAGCGGAGACGTTCACCGAAACACACAATTCAATGCCATCACTCAGCCACTCTTTTTGCTGCCGAAGCGCGGTATTAATCACCCATTTTGTGAATTTGAAATTTTGATTTATGTTACGTTCCATATGCTCAATAATCAATGATGGCGGCACAAACAAATCGTCCTCTGTTTGCCATCGCAACAGCGCTTCAACACCTTCAATCGCATGTCGCCTAATATTAAGTTTGGGCTGAAAATACAGCTTCATTTCATTTTTAGAAAAGGCGCGTTCAATGCGCTCAGATGAAATAGGCGAAGGTGCATCTTGCTGAACAAACGATGGCAGCATAAACGTCCGTTGATGTTCTTTTGCGGTCAACAAAGATGCGTTGGCCTGCTGATACAGGCGCACATCACCTGACAATCCACCAAACTCAACTTGATCTTGCGACACACTCAATCCCAACGTTAAATCAAGATCCGCATTATACGTTTCATACGCAGTCGTTTTATCGAAAACAGACAACACTTTATTAGCGGCAATCAAAAGAAAGTTTCGATGCTTCAAGGACGGTATGAGCAATGCAATTTGCGCTGAATTAATGCGATACATCTCACCACCAACATTAACTCCTTCGTTCAATTTCGAATACGCCGCACTTAAATACGACTCGGCTTTTTCATACCCAAAATTTTGCTCAATGTCTTGATATCGATCCAAACTGATAACAATCAACGCCATGAGGTCGTCATTCTGGCGAGTATGTTGAAATACATTGGATAAGGACTGGAAAAACTCAAGCCTGCGGACTGGCAGGCTGAGCATCGGATCAGACGAGATCATCTATTTGATCGAGATGGACGCGGTATCAATCCCGTAAGCGCCTGTCTCAAGGCTGGCAGCAATGTCGAGCGACTTACCATCTTCAGATGTGTGCTGCTCATACAGCTTAATGATTTTTGGTTGATCCAATGGTTGCTTCTCACGATCAAACAGCACCATCACTTCCGGTCGCAATCGACGCGAACGATGTTCAGCAATGACAATCGCCACTTCACCGGTGTTCAATTCAACAAGCGAGCCTGCTGGGTAGATTCCAACCGCTTGAATAAACTCTTCAACCAATTCGGATTGAAACGAGCTGTTTCGCAAGTTATACAGTATCTTGATCGCCACCGCTGGTGCCACTGGTTTCTGATGATTACGCTTACTGGTAATCGCATCGTAACTGTCGGCAATCGCTGCAATTCGCGCAAACAAACTGATTTCGGTGCCTTTTTTACCCAGTGGGTAGCCACTTCCATTAAAGCGCTCATGGTGTTCCGCTACCATTTTCACCACGTCGACATTCACTCCCGGCTTTTCTTTCAACATGTCGACACTGAACTCAACGTGCCGCTTAATGGCGTTAAATTCTTCTTCCGTAAAGACTTTATCCAAGTTAAGCCATTGGATGTTCAAACGCAGTTTACCGATATCGAGCAGCAAGGCGCCGATCGCAAGATTGCGTAAGTCTCGATATTCTAAGCCCAGCTGACGCCCCAGCGTCACAGCCCAAATGGAGACGCTGATCGCGTGTTCGTACAAATAATCGTCTTCTTTCTTCATGCGCGCCAGCCACAAACACGCGTCAGGGTTGCGACACACACTGTCGATCATCGGCTCAATGGATTCTTTAATTTTCACCACGTCTAGGGCACTTTGCTGCCCCATGTTTTGAAACATGTGCTCGATGGATGACGACAACGACTCAATCGCCGCTTCAGCTTTGGGGTATTCGTCCCGCCACTGCGTCTGATTACGATAAATTCGAGCTTTTGTATGCGTTGGCTCTTCCACTAACAACGGGTTAACCCAACGATCGTGATTTTGTTCAACATCTACATAGACAAACTCAC
>JBCDEX010000209.1:0-2646 GCA_039178995.1 Pseudomonadota bacterium
AACATTGACCGATTTAACTCACTTGCAATACAGCGCAGCCTCTTCAATGTGAGGCAACATGCTGACAACCAAAGCCATGTGATACGATATGCATTCAGCCAATTAAGAGCGCCTATTTTAACAAGATCCCCCTTATTTAACATTAACTTTACGTCCAATTCATCGCATTGAGCTGGGCATCTGCATTCATCTACGAGAGCTTGATATATGGGACAATCGAAGCCCCCCTATTCACATGATTCGGATCAATACACGCAAAAGAAAGCCTTCTTTAATAGCGTGCTCACCATTTATGGTCGCAACAGCGTATTGGAAGCGCTGCAACAAGGCTTAAACATCTATCGTATTCACATGGCCGAGAGCAATCGTCCCGCAGCGGTCTTGAAGGCGATTGCTGAGCTAGCTGAGAAAAACCACATTGAGGTGCGATATCACAGCAAACAAGCCCTGTCGCGCATTTCTAAAAACAGCAAACAAGACCAAGGCGTTGCCGCAGACATTGCCTGCCCAGAACACCAGGCCTTCGATGACTGGAACGCCACGCACAGCGGCTCAGCGCTCACCATCTTAGCGCTGGATGGCATTCACAACCCACAAAACCTGGGCATGATTATCCGGTCGGCAGCGGCATCTGGCATCCACGGAATTCTGTTAAGTCCTCAAGGCAATGCAAAATTGGGGTCTTTGGTTATTAAGGCCAGCGCAGGTACGGTGTTCAAAGCACCGATTGTGCATTGCCCCGATGGGCTCGCAGCGGCGCTGACACGGTTACGAACTCAGGGGGTTGACGTCATCGCGATGCGCGCGGACGCGGACGACTCCATCATGAGCTATCACACAAATAAACAGGCGTGTTATGTCTTAGGAAACGAATCACATGGCGTGAGTCGCGAGGTTGCGGATGTGTGTAATGTGCATCTATCGATTCCGATGCACAACGACGTGGAGTCGTTAAACGTAGCTGTGAGCGCATCGCTGATCTGCTATGCGCATCATTTTAATGGTTAATGCCTAATAGCCGGGCTTACGAGATGTATTTTTTAACAATGTCATACCGAACGCCCAGTGCATCATAAACCTGATCTTGAAAGCCTTTCTCAGTGGGGTCTAATTCTTTTAAGATCTCGCTCAAATGCTCGTTGTCTTCACGTCCTTGCCACTCTTTAATGTACGTACCTTCTTTGTAACCATTGTCTTGGCGGAAAAAGTTCAGCACGTTTTTACCAATGTAACTGCGATACAAGTCGTCGAAATCCATGTTCACGGCAAACATTAACTGCCAAAAATGCTGCAAGCTGAAGGTGCGGCGTGTTAACACACGTCCTGCCAATTCTTCAGCGGCTTCGAGCACGGTCATCGCGCCCACTTCTTGATCTTTGATTTCCTCGATCATGTCATCGGCGATTTCTTCAATTGTCCGACCGTCAAACATCATGCTTAATCCAAAATGCCAAATGTCGACCACTTCAAGACGCACTTGCTCCATTTGTGTTTCTTGATGTTTCCACCACTTGTATCCATGATGATCAATCAATTCACCACACTCCAACCACACCGCTCGATACCACTCAAAATTCTGCTGTATCCAGTCGTCATGAACCTTACGATTCATTTCATTTTGTAGTATTAGCATGGACAGTAGCTGGTCGCGCATGGTCGATTCCTTTGGAGTAAATACTCAACATTGAAGCGATCAATTATAAAGAAATCGATTGGTTTGTCGACCGTTGACGACTGAGATATGCATACTCTCTGCTCAGAGTCGCACCACTTTTAATATTGGACACTACCAATACTCCACCATTGTCCGTAAAATGATGCACTTACATTAGAGAGCAACGCATCATGTCATCACGCGCACCCATTCCTGTCTTTGAACACCCCATTATTGAAACCCATTGCCACCTGGATTACTTAAAAGAGCAAACCCAGTCGGTCATTGATAACGCCAGTAATGTCGGCGTAGAGCGCATCATCACCATCAGCGTCTCGCCTGACAACTTAGAAACCGTTCGCACATTGACCCAAGAGCACGAAACGGTGTGGGGAACGCAAGGGGTCCATCCACACGATGCCGATCAGTTTGAAGCCTCGGTACTGAGCACCATCAAACACAATTTACAAGCGCACCCTGACAAGCTCATTGCCGTAGGTGAAATTGGCCTGGACTATTTTTATGATAAAAGCGATCGCAACAGGCAGTTGGACGCGTTCTCACAGCAGCTAGAACTCGCAGCGGAATTAAATTTACCTGTCGTGATCCACACACGCGAAGCCGATAAGGACATGCAGTCCGTTCTTTCGGAACACAGCGAACACCTGCAACGAAAAGGGGTGATTCACAGCTTCACTTCAGGACAAGCGCTGGCTGAATTTTGTTTATCTGAAGGATTCTATTTAGGATTTAACGGTATCAGTACCTTTAAAAAGGCGCAAAATGTGCGTGACATCATCCGCATCACTCCGCTTGAACAGATCGTATTAGAAACGGATTCACCCTATCTCACCCCAGTGCCGTATCGAGGCAAAGAAAACGCGCCTAAATACTTGCCATTCATTGCGCAGCAAGTTGCAGAGTGTAAAGACGTGCCTATTGAAATGTGCTTAACGCAGTGCCATCAAAACAGCATGGCGCTGTTTTTCAAT
>JBCDEX010000210.1:0-2607 GCA_039178995.1 Pseudomonadota bacterium
CAGTGTAAAATATGAATAAAATGGAATGTTTTCATCCTCTTAAAATACCATTCGAGCAGGGTAAATTAGCGACTGTTCTTTGTGCGGGTGATACAAGGTATCGCGGTGTATCTTGCATGGTGAAATCGGCTCAAATATATTAATTTTTAGTCACATAAATCAATTAACTATACGATTTTTATAACTGTATTTCTTATTTTTAAGGAGTGCGCAGGCAGTATGTGCCAGTCGTGCGTGTCACGCGACTGGCTGAGCCGTTTAAATGGCTTGCGTTTGTTCGATTGCGTTGCCAATGTAGTTCGATGGTGTGAGTTGCTTAAGCTCATCTTTTACTGCTTCTGGTAGTTCAAGTGTGTCAATGAAGGCGGCGACATCGGCTTGAACGATGCGTTTGCCACGGGTGAGGTCCTTTAGTTTCTCATAAGGTTTTTCAATGCCGTAGCGACGCATCACCGTTTGAATGGGTTCTGCAAGTACTTCCCAATTGGTGTTTAAATCCGCATCAATGGCTTGAGTATTGAGCGTAAGCTTACTTAGGCCTTTCAGAGTGGCTTGGTAAGCGATGACGCTGTGTGCAATGCCGACACCGAGGTTTCTCAATGCCGTTGAGTCGGTTAAGTCACGTTGCCAGCGGGACACGGGCAGTTTTGCGCCAAGGTGTGCAAATAGGGCGTTTGCGATTCCGATGTTGCCTTCTGAGTTCTCAAAATCAATTGGGTTGACCTTGTGCGGCATGGTGGATGAGCCGATTTCGCCTTTGATGGTTTTTTGACCGAAATAGGAAATCGATATGTACGACCAAATGTCGCGGTCGAAGTCGAGTAGGATGGTGTTGAAGCGCGCGAGAGCATCAAAGTACTCTGCAATGTAATCGTGAGGCTCGATTTGAGTGGTGTAGGCGTTCCATTGTAACCCCAGATTCGCTACAAATTGTTGAGCATGCTGAGTCCAATCAACCTCTGGATAAGCACTTAAATGTGCATTGTAGTTGCCAACCGCGCCGTTGATTTTTCCAAGCATCGGGATGGTTTTTAGTTGTTCTATCTGGCGCTCTAGGCGGAACACAACGTTGGCGAATTCTTTACCCATCGTGGTGGGAGACGCCGGTTGTCCATGAGTTCTAGCAAGTAAAGGTTGCGTGGCGTATGCCTTTGCCTGGGTGCGTATCTCTTCTGTTAGCTGCGTCATGAGAGGCAATAACACCTCATCACGGCCTGCTTTAAGCATCAGTGCGTGCGATAAATTGTTGATGTCTTCTGAGGTGCATGAAAAATGCACGAATTCCGTGATTGCATGTAGTTCGCTGTTTTGTGCGATCTTGTCTTTGATGAAGTACTCGATGGCTTTGACATCATGATTGGTGGTGCGTTCGATCTCTTTAATGGCTTGCGCGTCGGCACTGCTGAATTCGTCCGCTAATCGGTTGAGCAACTCATTTGCATCGGAGCTCAATGGAGGGACTTCATTAATGCCAGGGTTGGCCGCCAATGCTTGGAGCCATTTGACCTCCACGAGCAGACGGTGCTTCATCAAGCCAAATTCACTGAAAATAGAGCGCAAATCAAGCGTTTTGCTGCCGTAACGTCCGTCAATGGGAGAAATGGCGGTTAATGATGATAAATCCATGGGAAATACTCTGTGCTTAGTTAATGGGACTTAAAGAGCGAATGGCGTCTTTAAATTTGGAGCGCTGTAGAAATAGCGTGATTTTTGATCCGCCGACCTGGCGCCATAGTACTGCAGCGCGAACGCCTGCAAGCAATACGGTGCGGATGCGGGAGGATGTCAGCGTGTTTTTTAAATGCTGGGGGTCGCCAGTGACCTGAATTCGATGACCGAGTTTACTGATGGTGTCGGTGTAGATGTCGTTAATGTTTGGCGGCAACTCAATCCACTCGTCCGTGGTGGGGCGGGTGAGGTGGTTGAGTCGCAACTGAAGAATATTAGACATATTGGGGTTGCGCAGCAGTTCGTCAGCCAGTGCGATTAAATTGGTGGCGTATTTCAAAATGTCTTTGTCGATGTCGGTAATTTGGCCATTGAACAGGTGAAATGTACGGTTAAATCCTTGTTCTAATAGGCGAAGATCACCGTAAATTTCAGAGCTGTGGTCCACAGTGAACTGAAATAGGCTGTGGAGTAAGGGTTTGACTTGGTATTCGTTGGCCATACCTGATGTGGCAAGCTGTCGTACGAGCTCGCAGCACTGAATGAGTGCGCTCAGTGCCAGTGCCTGTGATTGGACTGGGGTGAGTTTGGGGCTGGGTGGTGATTGGATGTCATTCTGCGTGTTCAATGACGCCTCCTCCTAAGCATGTGTCGTCAAGATAGAATACGGCGTATTGGCCGGGTGTGACTGCGCGTTGCGGTGATTCAAAGGTCACCTTAAAGCCGTGTTCAGACGCCTCAATAAAACACGCTTGATCGTTTTGACGATAGCGTGTTTTGCAGCGGCATTCGAGAGTTTTTCCATCGAGCAGTTGCTTGTCGGCTGGGTTGATCCAGTGAATCTCTGAGAGTGTCATGATGGTTTGATGCAAGGCCGGGTGATCGGTTCCTTGCACAACAATGAGCTGGTTGTTGATCAGGTCTTTTCTAGCGACATAC
>JBCDEX010000211.1:0-2587 GCA_039178995.1 Pseudomonadota bacterium
CTTGTTCGTTCATTGATGAGCCGTATGGTTAAAAAAGCCAAATAAGTGTCTTTTTGACAAAAACTTATAATAAGGGTTGACTTGCCTTCATGCAACGACTAAATTAGTGACATAAAGACACTTTATTAAGAGAAAAGTATATGAAGCTAATTGCAACCACACACAATAACGACATGATGACGTTAGAACTTGAACGCTTTACATTCTCTGGTGGAGAAGAGCACATTCAAATTAAAGGCTCAAATTTAAAACACATCACAGATGTCCGAATCATCACTCAACTCAATTCATCAAGCGCTGTCATTCAGCTTGCGATGATAAAAGACGCGCTGACTCGACTGTTCGGCCAAACCGTGCGCATCACAGCGGAAATTCGTTATTTCCCTTACGCACGCCAAGATCGGGTGTGTAACAAAGGTGAAGCGCTTGGCGTCAAGGTCATGGCCGACATGGTCAACGCAATGGCATTTGATCGTGTGGTGATATGGGACGCTCACAGCGATGTAACGCCCGCATTACTCAACAACGTCGTCAATGTATCTCAAGCTGACATCATAAACGCGTATGAACCATTAGCTGCGCGACTGAGAAATAATACATTGACATTGGTGTCTCCGGATTCAGGCGCCTTGAAAAAAACTCAACATGTCGCTGATTATTTTGACATGAGTAATAACATTGTTAGAGCAGACAAAAAACGAAATATTAAAACCCGAGAAATTAAAGAAACCGTGATTTACGATGACGTAGAAGGGAAAGACCTATTGATCGTTGATGACATTTGCGACGGGGGTCGAACTTTTATCGAACTTGCAAAGGTGTTGAAATCCAACAAAGCAAACACCGTGTCGTTATATGTCACACATGGAATTTTCTGCAATGGACTGGCTGCATTTGGCGGATTAATAGACGAGATAATCACAACAGAATCATTTAAAGACTTAACTGAACTGAAACAAACACAGTCACAATGCACGCTGACAATCATTAACTCATAAACAACAATTAACACACAGCAAAGGAGTAAGACATGAGCATTACAGCACCAACCATGCAAAAAGACGTATACAAAGAATTTCACGGACGTGCCTATCACCCTGATGTCAGTGAAGTGTATGCGAACTTCACATCGCGTAGTGGGCGATTAAGCAATGTGCCGAATAATGACAAAGTCGTATTTGTTGGTTTGCAATACTTTATCAAAAGCTACTTGATGGATGAGTGGGATACGTTTTTCAAGGCACCAAAAACAGAAGCTGTTGCAAATCATCAGCGTATTATGAGCGCCATGCTTGGGTACAAAGTGGATGTAAGCTACCTAGAGAGGTTACACGACCTTGGGTACTTACCGTTGAAGATCAAATCATTGGAAGAAGGCACGTTGGTGCCATATCAAGTGCCGCCAATCACCGTGGTGAACACGAAGGAAGGATTTCAGTGGTTAACCAACATGATTGAAACAGTTCTGAGCTGCGAAAACTGGCCGATACAAACCAGTGCAACCACCTCTGTTGCGTACATGAAAACGTTCAAAGAGTTTGCTCAGTTGACTGGTTTACCAATGGATTTTGTGCCATTTCAAGGGCACGACTTCAGCTTCCGAGGGATGTTCGGTAAACAAGCCGCGGCTATGAGTGGATTTGGTCACTTAGCGTCTGGTTTAGTCGGTACAGATACGATTACAGCTGTGTTATTCGCTGAACAATACTACGGAGCCAATGTGGACAATGAGTTAGTCGGATGCTCTGTGGATGCGACGGAACACAGCGTAACCTGTTCTTGGATTATGGAAGGTGAGATCGAGTTCTTTCAGTACTTGATGAAAGAGCAGTCGCCCACTGGCATCTTAAGTGTTGTTTCAGATACATGGGACTTCTGGACCTTAGTGACAGAGTACTTACCACAACTTAAAGAAGAGGTGATGGCTCGCGATGGCACACTGGTGATTCGTCCTGATTCTGGCGATCCGGTGAAAATTTTGACCGGTTACACGACTGAAGAAGTCACCGAGAAAGCTGGAACATTCATTGATAATGAAACAGGCGATGAATTGATGCCATGTGAAGTTAAAGGGCTAATCGAATGTTTATGGGATACCTTTGGTGGCACCATGACGGATAAAGGCTTTAAGTTGTTAGACGATCACATTGGAGCCATTTACGGCGATGCGATCACACTTGGGCGTCAGCGTGAGATATTACAACGACTTGCCGATAAAGGGTTTGCGTCAAAAGTGGTGTTAGGTATCGGTTCTTACAGCTACCAATACGTCACACGTGATACGCACGGCTCTGCAGTGAAAGCCACCAGTGTGGTTAAAAACAATGAGCGCATTGCAATTTTCAAAGACCCTAAAACAGACACCAAGAAAAAGTCTGCCAAAGGGTTGTTGAAAGTGATCCGTGATGACAACGACGAACTCATATTGATCGATGATGTGAGTGAAGCCGAAGAGCAGCAAGGGTTACTTAAAACCGTGTTTGAAAACGGCAAATTGGTGCGTGAAACCACGCTGTCAGACATCCGAGCGTTAATTGATCAACAGATTTAACAAGAAGGGCATTAGTCACTCTGTATTCATTTCAGA
>JBCDEX010000212.1:0-2572 GCA_039178995.1 Pseudomonadota bacterium
CAAAAAACCAAAACCGTCCGGCAAGATCTCTAACACGCCTTCGCCGTAAATGTCTTCTCCGCTTTTAGCGTGCTTTTTAAGAATGCTGAAGATGACGTCTTGCTTGCGTGAGCGAGCGAGGTTTTCTAAGCCCATTTCACCAGCAATGCTTAATAATTCGTTGATCGGTTTGGTTTTTAAATCAGATAAATTCATAGTTGTTAATTGAAAAGAGTTGTTAATCAAGGATTTGAATAATAAGGAAAGAGAGGCTGTGTATTACAAAATTGTTACAATGGATTGCTTTGTTCAGTCAATGTAGGCATGTGCAGGCATAGACTTAATGAGGTCTTTAATAATTAATTTTTGTTGACGCTGTTTTTTAATCGCTAGGGATATGTCGACGCGATTATGTAAAGTGTTTAGAACAGCTGAGAACACCGCTGCAAAGCAATTTTAAAGAATTTAGCACGCAAAAAAGGATATGTCCAGAAAATAAAAAAATAATCAACCACGCAGCGATTGAATAATGAAGCGCGGTTGAGCGAGAGTATGACTTAGATCGTGCTGTTAATCAGATCTGTCAATTGTGCCTTAGATTGTGCGCCGGGCTTTTGTTCTAGCAGCTCACCATTCTTGAAAATCATGATGGTTGGAATGCTGCGCACACTGTACCTTGCAGCAATCTCTTTGTTATCATCAACGTCAACCTTACAAATGGTTAACTTACCATCATATTCATCGGCAAGAATGTCCAATACAGGGGCGATCATTTTACAAGGTCCGCACCATTGTGCCCAAAAGTCGACTAAGACGGGCAAATCAGATTTCAATACATCGTTTTCAAAGCTGGTGTCGGTAGTGTGAATGATTTTTTCATTACTCATGATGAGTCTCCGGTACATTGTGGTGTTAAGGGTATCATACTTAATTAGTATACATTGAGACAAATAACTCGATTTCAAGGGTCGATTTTTTAACTTCTTGATAAATAATGGCACTTTTTGCTGTATCAGAGGTCTGTCATAGAGTCAGCATTGCACTAGGATTTTTATACATTTCGTGTAAGAATAGGCGTTCTTTAATGGTTTGTTCAATCTATTAACAATAAATCGACTAGATAAAGGTAAATTTAAACGATGAAAATAAAATCAATGGTTGCCGTTGTGGCAATGTCTACTGCACTTGTGGCATGTAAAACAGGATCTGGTAGCGACAGCGCCGATGCGAAATTAGACACAGAGCAGCAAAAATTCAGCTACGGCATGGGTTTGCAGATCGGTAAAATGGCCAAAAACCAAGGTGTTGAGCTTGATATGTT
This sequence comes from Pseudomonadota bacterium, assembly GCA_039178995.1. GTDB lineage: Bacteria > Pseudomonadota > Gammaproteobacteria > Pseudomonadales > JBCDEX01 > JBCDEX01. The sequence continues at coordinate 1,301 of JBCDEX010000212.1, forward strand.
GGCGTATAAAGCCGGCTTAATTGATGGCATGCACGGCAGCGAACAGCGTCTTAGCGACGAAGAGCTGCAAACAGTGTTCACTGAGTATCAGAAAACGGTCATGGAAAAGCGTGAAAAAGATCGCTTGGCTGAAGGTTCAACAAACGCAGAAAAAGGCAAAGCATTCTTAGCGGAAAATGGCGCGAAAGAAGGCGTTAAGACGACTAAAAGTGGCTTACAATACAAAGTGATTAAAGAAGGGGCTGGCGCTAAACCAACCACGAAAGACACGGTAAAAGTACACTATAAAGGCACCTTAATTGACGGCACCGAGTTTGATAGCTCGTACTCGCGCAATGAGCCAATTTCATTTCCATTAGGTGGCGTGATTCAAGGTTGGCAAGAAGGCCTTACGTTAATGACAAAAGGCAGTAAGTACGAATTGTACATTCCTGCTGAGTTGGCGTATGGCGAAGGCGGTGCGGGTAAGATTGGTCCTAACGCAACATTGATTTTTGAAGTTGAGTTGTTAGATATTAACCCAGAGGATGCAAAAGCAAAGAAGCCAGCTGAGAAGCAAGAGCCAGCGAAGAAGTAATCAATCGCGATTGAATGAAAACAGCCTTTCGAGGCTGTTTTTTTTTGATCCAAATCAGGTAGCATAAGAGGTGTGTTATGAAACAGATGACCATTGCCGTGCTGTTAGGCGGCGTGATGGCGATGACAGGGTGTGTGACGACGAAGTCGTACTCCACGTCGTCGTATTCGACATCAAAGAAAGTACATCAGAGACAAAAGACAACACGTAAACCCCAGCAAAAACACAACACACGTAAACGAGGACGCCCCATGAGTAATTTAGAAAAAGGTCAGAATTTTTTAGCTGAGAACGCGATGAAAGCCGGCATCACCACAACAGACAGTGGCTTGCAATACAAAGTCGTCAAAGAAGGCGATGGCAAACGCCCTAACCTAACGGATACCGTTGAAGTACATTACAAAGGCACATTGATTGACGGCACTGAATTTGACAGCTCGTACTCACGCAACTCGACCATTTCATTTCCGTTAAATCGAGTGATCCAAGGTTGGCAAGAAGGGCTTCAATTGATGTCTAAAGGCAGCCACTATGAATTGTTTATCCCGTCTGAGTTGGGCTATGGTGCTCGTGGTGCTGGTCCTGCGATTGGTCCTGATGAGGCGTTGATTTTTACCGTCGAGTTGATTGATATCAAGTGATTGGTAAGATGTACTGGTATGACCCCATTAATATGTTAATTATGTGAGAGATTC
>JBCDEX010000213.1:0-2555 GCA_039178995.1 Pseudomonadota bacterium
CGATGGCTCAGCGAAGACCTTGCGAGATGTGATAGAGCAACCGGGACATGGCAATGCACAGATGCTAACAGAACAAGAAAAAGACTGGCTAGAGCGTTACTTAAACGAATTGGATTAATACAGCGTTGCTTATTGCGTGCTGTCAGCCAATTCAGATGCGATGAATACGCCTTGGCCTTTCAGCGTGTGAATGTATTTTTCTGTGAAAGGTTTGTCGATGACTTTGCGTAACATGTACAAGTGGCTTCTGAGTGAATCGCTGTCGGGAGTGTCTTCGCCCCACAGTTCTTGAGTCATCATTTGGTTGCTGAGCGGTTTGGGCGATTCACGCATTAAAAAGTGCAGCAGTTTGTAGAGTAGGGGCGACAGTTCAATTAATTGTCCTTGGCGGTGAACGGTTTTTTGTGCAACCGATAAGGTCAAATCACCGATGATCAACTCTTGCGCACCCATGAGCCCAAGCGCACGGTTTCTCAAACTCTGAATTCGAGCAACCAGCTCAGGCATGTCAAACGGTTTGACTAGATAATCGTCGCTGCCAGATTCAAACCCTGCCAATTTATCGTCTAATGTATCGCGTGCCGTGAGCATAATAACTGGGGTAGATAAGCCCAATGTGGTGCGCATGAATTGACAGATCTCAAAACCGTTTCCGTCGGGTAAATTAATATCGAGGATCACAACTTGATACGGGTGATCAGTCAATAGTTGTTTGGCCAGTTGAGCGGTACTGGCGTGATCCACACTCATGTTGTGCAGCGCTAAATACTCGCAGACAGAGAGCGCTAGGTCGTGATGGTCTTCAACGAACAATATGTGAATATTTTGTTGAGTAGTCTCTTCAATCATGGGTCTATGGTATCTTGTTTTCAGGCGGTATGCTCAGAATTAATCCATGCTATTTCAGTGGCAGCAACCATCGATACAACCAGCCGATGTAAGGCAAGTTTCGATACAAACCGTTGTTGGGATCCCAGTAATCTTGTTGATAAATGATAGCGCCTCTGTCATCGCATTTAAGATGAGAAATACCCGATGATTTAATGGGTATCGAGGTGCCGATGACGTTCATCGTAAACGTCATATTCCAATGCAAATACAATGAATCGTTGCTGTAATGCACAGATATCATGTCAATATTCATGCGGGTAACTCGCTCGCTCATAGGTAAAAAATAAGCAGCTAAGCTGGACTTTGAGTGGTGTTCACCGAGTGTGTCGTTCACATAATCCAGATTATCTGAAAATAACGCGTCGAATTTTTGTTTAAAATCTTGTGACGGTAAGGCCTCGAATGCGAGGGAAAATCGTGATGCCACATCATTCGCCATGGTCTCTGTGATGGTGACGCCCTGATTGCGATTGTATGAAGAGATGGAGCGTTCGGTGTAGTTAATATGTTCTTTATTGTGACGGTCCGACAGAATGACTTTAACAATGGTCAGCGCGGATACAATGAACAGCAAAAATAGGAGTAGTTTAATCATAGTAAGGACTCTTTGTAGTGGATTATATGTGATTAAAAGACAGTGTGATTGTGGCGCCCGAGCTGGGGTTGTTTGACAAGCGTAAGCCCCAGTTTTGTATATGGCATAACCGTTTTACCAATACCATACCAATTCCATAACCTTCCGATGACGGACTGTATGGCATGATGTTGTTGTCATCTGTGTTTTGAAAGCTGGCTAATAACTCATTGGGAAATCCAACACCATTGTCGGTGAGTGTTAGGTGTGATTGGTCTGCATGAATAACTAAGCTGCTGGCTTGAGAATATTGGATGGCATTGCGTATGAGGTTGCACAGGATGATGTAGACCAAGGTTTCATGTCCTTTAATCACGATGTTTTGATCGGGTGTGCTAATGTCAATGTATTTGTGATCGTCAAGAAACGATTGTTTGACGTCTTTGACGCATCGTTTGGTTAATGTGTGAATGCGTATGTCATCATCTAAATCGATGTGTTGTTGACGCGCGATGGTGAGCAAACTGGTGGATATTAACGTCATTTGATTGACGGATTGAATGATACGTTTTATGTGCGGCATGTCCGGGTGCTGTAACTCAAGCCATTGTGCACTGGCTTTGATCACGGACATAGGGGTGCGTAATTCGTGACTGATTTCTGCGGTGAATCGTTGCTCGCGAATGATGTATTCAATTTGAGTTTGATGGTATTCGGTCAATGAATTCTTGAGCGCAAGCGCTTCAATGTTGTTGAGCGTGTCGATGTCTGAAAAGGGTGAATTGTAAGGGGGGGTTAACTCAGTTAATTCACTGCTGTTTAATGTGCCCATTTTGGTCAATCGTCGGGCGAGTTGCGAGACAGGCGAGACGGTTTCTTTTGCGCGACGGTTCATAATCCATAGGACGCTGTATAAAATGATCAACGTAAGCATCAGCGGCAGTAGCCCGAAAAACCAAATCAGCCTGTTTACATTGCTTTCACCAAAGACTAAAAATAAATGTTGTCCGTTTTTTGTGTCGTACGCGGTGTGACGTGATACGCTAATTTGATAACAGTTGAGATGTAGCTGGTTCAGCTCAACTAATTA
>JBCDEX010000214.1:0-2551 GCA_039178995.1 Pseudomonadota bacterium
ATCGACAACTTACAGCTGGACATACAAAAAACACTGATCCACCCTATCGTTCTCTCATCGGCTATGGCAAACGATACCTTTCTGATTGACTGGATTCCAAACAACCTTCCAAATCAACCAGCCAAGATGCAAGAGTACTTACGCAATGTCACTGAAAAATTCAATTTAAAGAGCGCATTTTTCATTTCAGATAAGACCAAACACTATTATCGCGAGAATGGCGTTCTTGGAACACTGAGTGACACAAACCCCGAAGACGAGTGGTATTTCAAGTTAAAGCAATCGACCCGCCCCTATTTGATTGACATTGGCCCAGACACCATGAAAGACGGCACAATTAATATTTTTGTCGATCATAAAGTCATCGACCGAAACGGCAACATCATAGGCGCAATAGGTGTTGGCGTGTCATTGGATTCTGTCATAAAGACCATTGAGCAGCATGAGAAAGAAAGCGGGCGGCGCATTTACTTTATAAATCAAGACGGTGAGATCGCACTAAAAAGTAAACATCATCAAAAAATCAACAACAATCGCTCACAACTCGCACCATATCAAAAAGCACTCAGTAACGAACAAGCGCGATTCAGCATCAAGACCAATAATCGAATATTTGATGTCAGCACAATCAAGCTGGACGAACTGAACTGGCACCTCATTATTGAAAAAGACGATACCTACACCCTATTCTCGGTTTGGGAGTCACTCTCAAGAAACGTCATTTTGTCTATTCTACTCGGCTACTTAATGCTCATTGTTGCATACACCCTTTGGAAAAAATACCAAACCGAGCTTGAGCGCATGGCCACTCACGATGCATTAACGGGGTGTATTAGCAGATACGCACTGTATCAATACTTTCAACAGATTCCGAACAAGAAAAAAGAGCGCACGCCTTCAAACTCAGTACTTCTTATCGACATTGACTACTTTAAACTCATCAACGACCAATACGGACACCTTGTGGGAGATCAAGTATTGATTGAGTTCACAAAGACAATCAATACCTTATTGCGACCAAACGATGTACTGTGCCGATGGGGTGGAGAAGAGTTTCTTCTTGTCTTAAGTGCGTGCGATTTAGACAGTGCCATCACCATTGCAAAAAATGTGATCCGAACCATTCGACACAACGTCTATCAAATCGATAAGCATTGCATTAACATCACGGTCAGCATCGGTATTGCCCGTCACCGCGATGGCGAATCCGTCACCCAACTCATCAAACGTTGTGACACACTGCTCTACTCAGCAAAACACAACGGAAGGGATGGTTACGTAAGCGAAGAAACTTCTCTTACACCGCCACCAGAACACACCTCATAAGCCTTCTTCGGTCATTAAAAAACCAAAGGACTTGTGCTATATTGAGTGGCTGACCTAATTGAGCACAATGCACATCGTGCTTTTTACGGCTTTCATCATCGCGCACTATATAGCGCATTAATTATAGGTGTTACTCATGCCCGCTTATCGCTCTAAAACATCCACCGCTGGCCGCAACATGGCAGGCGCTCGTGCCTTATGGCGTGCAACCGGAATGAAAGACGATGACTTCAACAAACCCATCATTGCAATTGCCAATTCGTTCACACAGTTTGTTCCAGGTCATGTACACCTTAAAGACATGGGACAACTGGTCGCGCGTGAAGTTGAAAAAGCTGGCGGTGTAGCGAAAGAATTCAACACCATTGCCGTGGATGATGGTATTGCCATGGGGCACGACGGCATGCTTTACAGCTTACCTTCTCGTGACTTAATCGCCGATTCAGTTGAATACATGGTAAACGCCCACTGCGCCGATGCCATTGTGTGCATTTCAAACTGCGACAAAATTACGCCTGGAATGCTGCTTGCATCGCTGCGTTTAAACATCCCCGTGATTTTTGTCTCTGGTGGGCCCATGGAAGCTGGAAAAACCAAATTATCTGAGCACAAACTCGATTTAGTCGATGCCATGGTCATCGCTGCAGACGACTCTGTCAACGACGAAACCGTTGCAGAATACGAGCGTTCGGCCTGTCCAACGTGCGGTTCTTGCTCGGGCATGTTCACTGCCAACTCAATGAATTGTTTGACGGAAGCCTTAGGCTTATCACTGCCGGGCAACGGCAGCTTATTGGCCACACACGCCGATCGAGAACAGCTATTTCTTCGCGCTGGTCGAATGATTGTCGACATTGCAAAACGTCACTATGAAGACGATGATTATTCTGTACTGCCTCGCAGCATTTGCAATAAAAAAGCCTTTGAAAACGCCATGGCGCTCGACATCACCATGGGCGGCTCAACTAACACCATTCTTCATCTGTTGGCTGCAGCACAAGAAGCCGAACTGGATTTCGACCTAAAAGACATCGACCGCCTGTCACGCATCGTTCCACAGCTGTGCAAAGTGGCACCCAGCACTCAAAAATACCACATGGAAGATGTGCACCGTGCCGGCGGCGTATTTGGTATTTTAGGTGAAATTTCACGTGCGGGGTTATTACATAATGAATCCCCTACCATTCACAGCGCCACCATGGGAGAGGCGCTCGCTGAATGGGAC
>JBCDEX010000215.1:0-2500 GCA_039178995.1 Pseudomonadota bacterium
AAAGCCAAGAGCGTTCGTGATTGATTTTGAAGGTGACGTTCAAGCGTCAGGAACCGACGCCCTCACGAAAAAAGTAAACAGTGTTTTAAGTGTCTCCGATGCCAACGACGAAGTCATTGTACGCGTTGAAAGCCCTGGCGGAGTGGTGCATGGATACGGTTTGGCAGCGTCTCAATTAAAACGCATCACAGACAATGAACTCAAATTGACCGTGTGCGTTGACAAAGTGGCGGCCAGCGGGGGGTATATGATGGCCTGTGTTGCGGACAATATCATCGCCGCACCGTTTGCGATCATTGGATCTATAGGGGTCGTGGCCTCATTGCCGAACTTCAACAAGCTGCTTAAAAAGCACGACATTGATTACGATATTTACACAGCAGGTGAATACAAGCGCACGGTAACCATGTTGGGTGAAAATACCGAGGAAGGTAAGAAAAAGCTCAATGAGGATTTATTACAAACACACGAGTTGTTTAAAAATATGATCAGTGCCAATCGTCCTGAGTTGGACATCGCGTCGGTGGCGACGGGTGAAATTTGGTATGGACAACAAGCTATTGATAAAGGATTAGTGGATGCTGTGGGTACCAGTGATGCGCACTTAATGAAGTTGTTGCCAACACATGATATTTTTATGATTGATTATAAGAAAAAAGAAACCTTAACCGAGCGTTTGGGGCTGAGTATCAGTGCTGCTATGGAGCGTTCTGTGTCGAATATCTTAAACCGCGCTTCGAACATTACCTTAAGCTAGCAGGTCGCGGCTGATGATGTTTGACGATGTGTTTGTTTCTGCGCTAAGCGGCCATACGCCAATATGCAATGTACCTCAACAAGTCGTTGAGGCACATTACTCATTCGTGACCCCCACACCGGCTAAACAGCCGTCGTTACGGTTGTGGTCGAATTCGACCGCTGCCTTACTCGATCTTGCTGATACGGCAAAGCCAAACGATGACATCGTATCTTTATTGGCTGGAAATACGCCAACAACTGCATCGTTTGCAAGCTGTTACGGCGGTCATCAATTTGGTCACTGGGCTGGTCAATTGGGCGATGGTCGAGCAATCACACTGGGTGATAAATACAACGCACAAAAGGCATTATACGAGTTGCAATTGAAGGGCGCAGGCGTTACGCCGTATTCACGACGTGGCGATGGACGCGCCGTATTGCGTTCCTCCATACGTGAGTTTATCTGCAGTGAAGCCATGCACCACTTGGGTGTGCCCACGACGCGTGCATTGAGTTTAGTGACTACAGGGGATGAGGTCATTCGAGACATGTTTTATGATGGTCGAGCGGCGTATGAACCGAGTGCCATTGTGTCACGCGTTGCGCCATCGTTTGTTCGATTTGGAAATTTTGAGTTGTTTGCTCAGCGTAGAGACACTATCCGTTTGAAAGAACTTTCGGATTTCATCATTGACCACCATTATCCTGAGGTGAGACACAATGACGATGGTATATGCCCTTATTTTGCATTGTTTTCACACGTGTGCCGTAACACGGCTAAATTAATTATTGAGTGGATGCGCGTTGGATTTGTGCATGGGGTGATGAACACCGATAATTTGTCCATTCTCGGATTGACCATCGATTACGGCCCATTTGGCTGGCTGGATGCGTTTGACTCCCAGTTTACCCCAAACACCAGCGATCGATACGGCCGTTATGCATTCGCGCACCAAGCGTCGATTGCGCATTGGAATTTGCATAAGTTAAGCGAGGCACTGAGTGCCATCTCCACCCATAAGAGATGGGAAGATGGGTTGAGGGTGTTCACCGATACCTACAATGACGGGCATGAGCGCATGATGTGCGCTAAGCTAGGGATGAGCCCCGCGGTGATCAAGCGCGCGTATGCGGAGAATCGGGTTCGCCCGCTGATTGAGCGAGTGTATACCGTATTGAGCGAACGAGAAATTGATTACACCTTATTCTTTAATTGCCTGAAAGAGTTCATTGTGGTCGTCAATGCTCAGTCACAAGAGGCTCAAGCATCGCTTCCGCTTCATGTCTTTGACCGCGCGTATTATGAAGGAACGGCCGCTGAGCACCCCTCGCTGAAAGCGTTGTTAATGGATTACCTGACACTGGGCTGTCATTACGACAATGAAATGGATAAGGCCATGGTGTGCTTGAAGGCATCGAATCCCGTTATCATTCCTCGTAACTATTTGATTCAGAATTGTATCGAAGCAGCCAAGGAGGGCGATTATGAGCCATTGCACGCCTTGTATCGGGCCATTCAGGCGCCTTATGACCAACATTCCTCTTCGGATTATGTTAAGAAACGTCCTGAGTGGGCGCGCTACAAGGCAGGCTGTTCCGCATTATCTTGCAGTTCGTGAAAAAGAAAAAATACCATTTGCCAATCATATTTAGTTTATAATAAAAAACTACATAAAGCCATTACTCAGGATTGCTATGCTTGTATAGTCAAATCTGTGTTTAATTTATAATAATATAAGAGTGCATAGAATGAAAAACTTAC
>JBCDEX010000216.1:0-2464 GCA_039178995.1 Pseudomonadota bacterium
GTTGGTTCATTGTGTCTGCTTACGCCATGCCCGGGTTTTTATTCGCCATTATGCTCATCATCGTGTTTTCTGGCGGCAGTTATTTTGACTGGTTTCCGCTCAGGGGATTAATGTCGGAAAATTATGAAGAATTGAGCACGTTTGGAAAAATAAAAGATTATTTTTGGCACTTGGCATTGCCCTTAGCCGCCTACACCATCGGAGGCTTTGCCACGCTTACTATGTTAGCGAAAAATTCATTCCTCGATGAAATCGGTAAACAATATGTAGATACCGCAAAAGCCAAAGGGCTCAGCGAGCGCCAAGTTCTATACAAACACGTATTTCGAAACGCCATGTTGATTATCATTTCAGGCTTCCCAGCGGCGTTCATCAGTATGTTTTTTGCTGGGTCTCTGCTGATTGAAATCATCTTCTCGTTGGACGGCTTAGGCTTGCTCGGTTACGAGGCCGTGATCAATCGAGACTACCCTGTTATTTTTGCGACCTTGTTTGTGTTCAGCTTCATTGGCTTAATCAGCAAACTCATCAGTGACCTGAGTTACGTGTGGATCGATCCTCGAATCACCTTTGAGGGGCAATCATAATGAGCCTCATCAAGCTGAACCCAATCAATCAACGACGTTGGTCTGTGTTCAAAGGCAACAAACGCGCGCGCATCAGTTCGATTGTCTTTGGCTGTTTATTTTTCATCAGCCTGTGCGCGGAGTTCATCGCTAACGACAAACCAATTCTCATTAAATACAAAAGCTCGCTCTTAGTCCCTGCGCTGATTTCATACCCTGAAACCCATTTTGGTGGCGATTTTGACACCGAAGCCGACTATCAAGATCCCTATGTTAAGGCCTTGATTGAGCCACACGGTTGGATGCTCAAAGCCCTTATCCCATACAGCTACACGACGCACATTGCGGATTTAAAAGAGTCAGCACCCACAAGTCCCGACGGCAAAAACTGGCTTGGAACGGACGATCAAGCACGCGATGTGTTGGCGCGTATTATCTACGGATTCAGGGTGTCTGTTTTATTCGCCTTGGCATTGGCCATCTCAAGTTCTTTGATTGGTATTTTCATTGGCGCCATCCAAGGGTTCTACGGTGGTAAAGTGGATTTGTTTGGGCAACGATTTTTGGAAATTTGGTCCGGACTGCCCGTATTATTCATTCTGATTATTTTATCTAGTCAAGTCACCCCTAATTTTTGGTGGTTGCTGTTCATCATGATGCTCTTCAGCTGGACCGCCTTGGTGGATTTAGTGCGCGCCGAATTTTTACGTGGGCGCAATATTGAATACGTCAAAGCCGCCAAAGCATTGGGTGCGTCGAATGGTTACATCATGTTTAAGCACATACTGCCCAACGCCCTCGTTGCAACCATGACCTTTTTCCCATTCATCATCACCAGCGCTGTGGCGACCCTGACCTCACTGGATTTTCTTGGATTTGGTTTGCCCCCAGGCTCGGCCTCATTGGGTGAATTGATGGCACAAGGCAAAAACAACTTACACGCACCTTGGCTTGGCATCAGCGCATTTTGTGTGCTCGCACTCATGCTGAGCTTGTTGGTGTTTATTGGCGAAGGCATTCGTGACGCGTTTGACCCTCGTTTAATAAAATGAAGGCGACCCATGAAACCCATTCAGGAGCCGTTAGCATGACCCAGGAACACTCAACCGATCAAGCGTTGCTGCGTGTTCAAGCGTTGAGCGTGCATTTCAAAAATGCTCCAGACGACATCGTCGCGGCGCAACAAGTCAGTTTCGACATCCACGCAAATGAGGTGTTCGCCTTAGTCGGCGAAAGCGGCTCGGGCAAATCCGTCACCGCAAAAAGCATCATGGGCTTATTGCCATACCCAAAGGCATTTCATCCAAGCGGATCGGTCCAATGGACGCCCCAAAATGCGGACCCAATTGAATTATTGAACGCACCCTCCAGCAAGCTGGAATCACTGCGTGGCAATCGCATCAGCATTATTTTTCAAGAGCCCTTATCCGCGTTAAATCCATTGCACATCATTCGCAAGCAATTAAGTGAAGTGATTACCCAACATCGCACCATCGATTCGGAAGCGCTCTCACGTGAGTGCGTGTCACTGCTTGAACAAGTTCAAATCAAAGATGTTGAGCGCATTCTGAACGCGTACCCGCATCAATTGTCGGGTGGGCAACGCCAACGCATTATGATTGCCATCGCCATTGCGAATCGCCCCAATTTACTCATCGCAGATGAACCCACCACAGCGCTCGACGTGACGGTTCAAAAAGAGATTTTGGAACTCCTCGTTCATCTAAAAAACACACTCGATATGAGCATTCTTCTGATCACTCACGATTTGAGCATCGTTAAGTGTTATGCCGATCGAGTCGCGGTGATGCAGCACGGTTCGGTGATTGAACAAAACACGGTAAGCGCGTTATTTGACACGCCAGAACACCCTTACACTCAGGCCTTGATTGATGCCA
>JBCDEX010000217.1:0-2455 GCA_039178995.1 Pseudomonadota bacterium
AGTACTTAAGATCGGATTAGACACCATTAACAAACAATTCACTCAGAACAATGTGTCTTCCATGCATTCCACATATGGAGTTAAATTAACGGATAATAATGTGATCGAGTAGACGCTTTAAAAATGGCGTCCCCTAGGGGACTCGAACCCCTGTTCCTGCCGTGAAAGGGCAGTGTCCTAGGCCACTAGACGAAGGGGACGCAGCAAAGGAAGGCACTATTTTACTGCCTATTAGGCTAATTGCAAGCACCAAACCGCATTTTATCTGAAACGTCTCAAATGCACGCGTCCCTGCGTGCTTCAGGCCATATAATCCGTGCTATGAGAAGTTGATGCGCGCGCCGCCCAAGCCCTCGATTTCCAAACGGAAACGATCGCCTGCAACGACGTTTTCCAACGGCACCAATGAGCCAGACAAAATCGTATCGCCTTCGTCCAAGCTGATGCCGAACTCACCGAGTGTGTTCGCCAACCACGCAACGGCGGTTAATGGATTGCCCTGCACCGCCGATCCCAGTCCTTCACTGATGAGCTCGTCGTTCTTAAACACCTTCATCGCCAAGTTCGGCAAATCAAAGTCGCGCGGATCGCCCTTCGAGTCGCCTAAGGTGTACACGCCACACGAGGCGTTGTCGGCAACGGTGTCTTGAATCTTAATGTTCCAGTCTTGGATGCGCGAATCCACAATTTCAAAGCACGGCATGATGCATTCGGTAGCGTCTAATACGTCTTGCTCAGTGATGCCTGGGCCGTTTAAATCTTTGCTCAACAAGAAGGCGATTTCCCCTTCTGCGCGCGGCTGAATGAGGCCGTCGGAAATTTTGATGGTCGCGTCGTTCTCATAGACCATTTGATCGGTCAAAAAACCAAAGTCTGGTTGATGAACGCCCAACATTTCTTGCACCACTGGACTGGTTACGCCAATCTTTTTGCCGATGATTTTTTCACCGTCTTGCGCCACGCGTTTGTTTATTGTGTGCAATGAAATGTGGTACGCGTCTTCGATGGTGATCTCGGAATGCACGTCCGTTAATGGTTTCATGACGCGCTGGTTTTTCAGCGCTGAATACAATTCATCGCCAATGGTTGAAATGGTTTGTTTATCTAACATACTTACCTCAATTATTATTTAACAATCTTAATACGTTGACACATTGTTCACAAAATCGATCATGTAGCGATTGAACAAATCGTTGTGCTCAACCATCACCCAGTGACCGCAATTGGACACCAACACCATTTTGATGTTTTTGATATTTTTAGAGAGCGTCATGATGCCCGTTTCTGGCATCAGTTTGTCATCCAATCCCCACAACGCCAACACAGGACAATCAATGTCTTTGAGTTCGTCGCTCATGTTCGGCACGACCATGGTTTCAATCACTTGATTATTTTGCAATTGCGCAATCGCCCAACGCTCGTCAATCAATTCGTCGGTCACCACGTCTGGATTCTCGACCAATGCTTTGCGCGTGAAATCCGCCAATGCCTCTTTACTTTTGCCGTTCACAAACGTCTCTTTCATGATTTGCATGGCGGGCATGGTGAAGTAATTTGCTTGTTCTTCAATGCCGCCGGGCGCCATCAACAGCAAGCCTGCGACCTGCTCTGCGTGATCCAAGGTGTAGCGAATGCCAATCGCACCGCCCAGCGAGTTGCCGACCAATACGATATTGGATAAGCCCAACGACTCAACCAATTGGTAAATGCATTCCACGAACAAGTTAACATGGTATTGCGCGTCTTCTGGCTTGTCTGAATACCCGTAGCCGATGTGGTCTGGCACGATGACGCGATGCCCTTGGGACACCAAGTCGGGATAATTCGTTTTGAAATTACTGTAACCGCTCGCACCCGATCCACTGCCGTGCAAAAACACCACAGCATCGACATCAGAAATCGCTGTTCCTTCGTCGATGTAGTGCAATTTGTGTCCGTTCTTTAGTGTTGCGTAATGTTGTTCAATCACAGCTGATTCTCTCTTTGTTCGTTAGTTATTATTTGACGAACTGCCGCCTAAACAGTTCGGTGAATCTGGCGACGCATTCGCTCGCTCTACCCATTCTTCGGGCGTGTACAAATGCAACGCCAAGGCGTGCACGCCGTTGTTTAATTCATGATCCAGTAATTGATACATCGCTTGATGTCGCGCGACTTTGCGCATGGATTCGAACTGCTCACTGACCAAGGTCAACTTGAAGTGCGTTTCTGAATTGGCAGGCACACTGTGCATGTGACTTTCATTGATCAGTTCGAACCATTCGTTGTTTGAAAATTGCGCGGATACTTTACTGGAGATGGTGTCTTGAATGCTCATAAATAATCACCGATTACGGTATTTAATAGTAACAAATCGTCGTGTCTTATGGCTCGACTTTCAAGCCCATTTTAGCCGCGCGCTTGCGCCATAATTTGCGCGCCAATTCTTGCATGTCATCGTTCTTATCGTTTTCAT
>JBCDEX010000218.1:0-2435 GCA_039178995.1 Pseudomonadota bacterium
CACCTTATGAATACATCACAGCATCTGCGGGTCTGTCGTTTTCATTCACTCATATTGGCAATGAGATGAGAAAGAACCTTCATTTCCAAGCCAATAAAGCCTCTGAACGCGCCAAAAAAGACGGCCGTAACTGTTTAGTAATCAGTTAAGCAGATAACAATTGCATCATTCACGTTCAATCAGGCATAAAAAAACCGAGCAACTGAGTTACTCGGTTTGTGTTTATTCATAAGTGAATGCGTAGCGCTTAGCCTTCGTTTGGGTTCGCTCTGCAATCATCTGCTGGCATGTTATTGATCCATGCATCAATGAGCTCAACACCTTGTAAATGTGTCACTGAACGCCCCAGTTCTGGCATCTTCGCCCCCGGCTCATCTGTTGTCATACGGAAAGACAAGATTGATTTACTTGCGTCACCTGGAACAATATCAAATGCCAAGCCACCCGTGCCCGGACCAGCAGCAACTGGAGACTTACACACACCGATGGAATTATCCCCTACTTTGAAGGACACACCTGTTGAAGCAGCAAATCCATCTGGGCTATGACAATGCGCACAGTTCATATCTAAGTAATCACGTGCACGCTCATCCAATGTACCGTCTGATGGATCATTCCACACCGTTGACGATGGCACGTTTTCGAAATCAGACAAAGGAACACCTTGTAAAATACCTGCTTTCGCAATGTGTATTAGCTGATTTTCAACATCATCACCGTAGTCATAATCTTTGTTCAACCAACGTGCTTGAATGCCTAAAGGCACCACTTCACGAATAGCCAACCCATTTTCAGCGGTCTTACCTCGAGCTTGTCCATGACACGTAATACACTGGTTAGCATTCGGTACTTGGTAATTCGTCTCTAACGTAGTTGTACCATTATTTACAGTTGCAACAACTGTTCCGCCGCCTAAGCTCAGCTTAGCCTCGGTATTCTCTTCATTCCAAATATACGGTAACCCAACCCAACCTTCGGCACGACGAATCATTAAGCGTGTCTCAATCACACGAGACTCATCTTGCATTGAGAAATTTTTAGCGATGATTGATCCCACTGGGAATTCAAACTCTTTCGAATCGTTATAGACCGCTTTTTGATTCTCAGGCACAAAAATAACACGATGTTTTTTCGAATAATCTGAGAACAACGGCGTTGTTAAATCGTATGGCTGGCCATTGCTATGCGGTGTGCTTTTTGGATCCGTCGCGTCAGAGAACAAGTTGTAATCCGATAGATTAGGACAGTTAACTGCATACGCAGACCAATTCACTGTCTCGCCTGTATCAAGCTGACACAATTCGTTTTCCGACCCAATCACAAATGGATTGCTGTAATCGTCTGGTATTGGGTTAGTTGCATCCACTGTCAACGGCGTTAATTCATCGAACTTACAATTTAAATCCGCTGGATTACGTTCAATGAAACCGCCTGGCAAATACGCACCTAAGAAATCTAAGAAAGTCGTCGTTAAGTTCACATTACCCACTTGGTTGTAGTAACCAAATTGGTCTTGGTTATTATTCTGACAGAATACATTCGATGTGCCTTTAAAGTTCTCACCTGCACCATCGTAGATAATTTCAGGCGCATCAAATAAAGACAGCATATTAATAAAGAGATTTAAATCGTTATCGGGATTGAAATAAAAGCCCTTCAGGTTTTCAACTCGATTATTATAAACGTAGGTGTTTTCAGGGAATAAATCGTCGTCTGCGTTTTGGTCGTATTTGGCTAAGCCTGAAAACGCTGTACTTACCACCGCCACAGGCACTGTTATGTGATCTCGAATCAAATTGTCAGTGACTTGAACATCATCAATTGCCATCACGACGACTCCAAGCCCAGGAGGCAATACACCGACAAACCCCGCGCCGTAATTTTTACCGTTGTTTTTGTACACAACGTTTTTGAACATTTTACTTCGGCCAGTATTCCCTTTAATGTAAGGCGCATCAAAGATCAACACCCCTGTGGTGTTGTATGCTACCCAGTTATTATGCACTTCAGAGTCGTCTACGTTTTCAATTTCAATACCAGCAACGTTGTACTCAACAATGTTGTTTCTTACGACAGCCTTATCGGTCTGCCCAACATAAATACCAGCATCACTTGCACCGATAGCCACACAGCCTTCGATAATGACATTTTTTGAGAACACCGGATAAAAGCCATACGCGCCGTTTTCTTTTGAACTGCCTTTTGTCCAGACGGTACGAACACGTTGCATGTGCGCGCCATCAACGCCCTCTACTTTAACCGCATCGCCCGATGTATTCTGAATAGTGATGTCTTGAAGTTTAAATGCATCGCCGGTTGCAAGAATGCCTTGACCATTCGATTGCTCTGAAAAGTCTAAAATCGTTTTAGCCATACCATGACCTGCGATGGTGATGTTTGGCACAGACACTGAAATTTCTTGTGGCACATCAAAC
>JBCDEX010000219.1:0-2403 GCA_039178995.1 Pseudomonadota bacterium
GCAACGGACGCAAGGTATTTGATGAAACGCCCGCTCATAATGATCAGCAGCAACACAAAGGTCAGTGCCAATGTCGAGCCGTAGAGCTGTCTTGCAATGTATCGAAACAGAATCACAATTAAATCACCGATGATTGAGAAGACCGTCGTCCACACCCTCAATCAAGTCGTTATTATTTAAACGCACGCCCCAGATACACCGGCGTATGCGACAATTAAGTGCTCCATTTTACATGCAACCGACGCAGATGCGTAATGAAACCCATACATTTCGCTAATTATTTCTGCGAACCCATCTTTCCTGAATAAAACACGTCGAAACCAGTACGCTCTTCTCGCGTTACAAGATATAATGATTAGTTTGGGCGATATTGTACAATGACTATGAAAGACATCATTATCCGCGGGGCGCGTACCCACAATTTGAAGAATGTGGATTTAACCATTCCACGTGACAAATTCGTTGTCATTACGGGTTTGTCTGGCTCAGGAAAATCGTCTCTTGCATTTGATACGCTGTATGCGGAAGGACAGCGTCGCTACGTTGAATCCTTATCGACGTACGCTCGTCAGTTTTTGTCCATGACAGAAAAACCCGACGTAGACAGTATTGACGGTTTGTCCCCGGCCATTTCGATAGAACAAAAATCCACATCGCACAATCCCAGATCGACCGTTGGCACGGTGACCGAGATCTACGATTATTTGCGTCTGCTGTTTGCCAGAGTCGGAGATCCGCACTGCCCAACGCACAAACACGTACTCAACGCGCAAACCATCAGCCAGATGGTCGACAGCATCATGGGACTGCCCGCTGATTCAAAAATCATGTTGTTGGCACCGCTGGTGCGTAACCGCAAAGGCGAACACTCGCATCTATTTTCGCAATTGCGTCGAGACGGTTTTTTGCGAGTCCGAATCAACGACATCGTCTGCGATTTGGATGACATTCCAACCATCGATAAGAACAAAAAACACACCATTGAAGTCGTCATTGATCGGCTGAAAATCAAAGACGGCATTGAAGCGCGTTTGGCGGAATCCATCGACACTTGCATCAAACACTCCGATGGACTCTTAGTGGTGAGTCACATGGACGGCAATCAAGGCGACCTGCTCTTTTCAGCGCGTTATGCATGTCCTGAATGCAGCCACAGCATCACCGAACTCGAACCTCGGATGTTTTCCTTCAACAACCCTGCAGGCGCATGTCAAACCTGTGACGGACTCGGCAACAAGCACTTTTTTGATTTGGATCTGATCATTCTCGATGAGGAAAGCAGCCTCTCCGAAGGCGCGATCAAAGGCTGGGACAAACGCAGCGTGTATTATTTTCATATGCTGACGTCATTAGCCAAGCACTACAAATTCGACGTGGACACGCCCTTTTGCGAACTGGATAAAACACACCAAGACATCATTTTATACGGCAGCGGCGACGACGAAATCTCGTTCAGTTACATCAACGACCGAGGCGACTCGTATAAACGCAAGCACGCATTTGAAGGCATCATTCCCAATATGGAACGACGCTATCGCGAAACCGAGTCGAACATGGTGCGTGATGAATTGAGCAAGTACATGAGCATTCAACCGTGCCCAAGCTGTCACGGCACGCGCTTAAACGAAGACGCGCGCAACGTGTTGATTGACGGCAAAGCCTTGCACGAGATAACCGGTTTGTCTGTCTCCGAAACACAAGCGTATTTCGACGCATTGGCGCTGAGTGGCCGAAAAGCAGAGATCGCAGATAAAATCATCAAAGCGATTGCCTCTCGCGTTGGGTTTCTCGCAGACGTGGGACTAAATTACCTCACGCTCAATCGAAGCGCGGACACCTTGTCAGGTGGCGAAGCACAACGCATTCGACTCGCCAGTCAAATTGGCGCTGGCTTGGTCGGCGTGATGTACATACTCGACGAACCTTCCATCGGCTTGCATCAACGCGACAACGAGCGCTTATTAAACACACTGATTCATTTACGGGACATTGGCAACACCGTCATTGTGGTCGAACACGATGAAGATGCGATTGCCTCAGCCGATCACTTAATCGACATTGGCCCAGGCGCAGGCATTCACGGAGGTCATATCATCGCGCAAGGCACGCCTCAAGAAGTCATCAATTGCGAAGCGTCACTCACAGGCCAATATTTGTCAGGTAAACAGCGCATCGAAATTCCTGAGACGCGTACGCCGCGTAACAAAGAACGTATGTTGACCTTATACGGCGCCAACGCAAACAATTTGCAGCAGGTGGATGCCAGTATTCCTCTGGGCATACTCACGTGCATTACCGGCGTGTCTGGCTCGGGTAAATCCACCTTGATCAACCAAACACTCTACCCGCTCGCTGCGACCGCGCTAAACAAAGCCACCACACTGACGGCAAAAGAACACGAAC
>JBCDEX010000220.1:0-2376 GCA_039178995.1 Pseudomonadota bacterium
AATGTACAGTGTGGAAAAGACACCTTAGTGTTGTCTCAACCTCAGGTCATGGGAATTTTAAATGTTACGCCGGATTCCTTTTCGGATGGCGGGCAATTTGTTCAAGCGGGTGGTTTAATTGATCCAGAGGCAGTTTATGAGCGCGCGCTGGCAATGGTGAATGCAGGTGTTAGTATTATTGATGTTGGGGGCGAATCAACCCGTCCAGGGGCTGATTTGGTCTCGGTTGACGAGGAGTTGGCGAGGGTCATTCCGGTCATTGAGCGGCTACGTGACTTGCCTGTGGTGCTGTCCGTTGATACCAGCACTCCGGAGGTGATAGAACAGGCGATTGGGCTGGGAGTTGGTTTAATCAATGATGTGAGAGCTTTGAGTCGTGTCACGGATTACCGAGTGTTGCGTGAGTCAGATGTGGCGATTTGTTTAATGCACATGCAGGGGCAGCCGAAAACAATGCAGGCAGCGCCTCATTATTCCAATGTGGTTCATAACGTGATGACGTTTTTTCAATCGCAGATCGAGCAGTGTGAACGCGCCGGACTCTGTAAAAAAAGGTTAATTATTGATCCAGGTTTTGGATTTGGGAAAACTTTAGAGCATAATCTGCGCCTATTACATAACTTGAAAGAATTAGAGACGCTTAATTTGCCCATTTTGGTGGGCTTGTCTCGTAAATCGATGCTCAAGGGAGTGCTAGGTGATTTGTCTGATGAGCAGCGAGTCAGTGCCAGTGTGGTTGCGGCGGTGTTAGCTGTGCAAAACGGCGCATCGATTGTGCGAGTTCATGATGTAGAGCAAACCATTCACGCATTGAAGCTGTTTCAGAGCGTCGAATATGCACCATAGTTGTGACATATTACTTTTCAAGTAAGCAGTGCAGTAGAGAGATAT
The DNA here is from genome assembly GCA_039178995.1 of Pseudomonadota bacterium. GTDB lineage: Bacteria > Pseudomonadota > Gammaproteobacteria > Pseudomonadales > JBCDEX01 > JBCDEX01. The sequence goes on from JBCDEX010000220.1 coordinate 892, forward strand.
ATGAGCAGAGAATTTTTTGGAACAGATGGTATTCGCGGCAAGGTAGGCGAAGGCTTCATTACAGCAGATTTTGTCATGCGATTAGGGTTTGCCGTCGGTCGTTCGTTAAAGAACCAGCAAGCAGTAAAACAAAGCGGTTCGTTGCGTAAACCAAAGGCGGTGATTGGAAAAGACACTCGATTATCTGGGTATTTATTTGAAGCGGCATTGGAAGCGGGTTTTATCTCGGCGGGTTGTGATGTGCTCATGCTGGGTCCAATGCCGACCCCGGGCGTTGCGTATTTAACCAAAACATTTGATGCGGATGTGGGTGTGGTGATCAGTGCGTCGCATAATCCGTATCAGGATAACGGCATTAAGTTTTTTAATGCGCAAGGCACGAAGTTGAGTGATGAGCAAGAGCTTGACATTGAACATCTGGTAAAAGAACCAATGAAAATGGTGGCATCTGACGAGCTTGGAAAAGTCCGTCGAATTCCTGATGCGGCTGGACGTTACATTGAATTTTGCAAAAGTACAGTGGCTCAACATTTCAGTTTACGAGGTACAAAAATTGTCGTGGATTGCGCACATGGTGCGACGTACGACATCGCGCCAAGCGTCTTTACTGAGCTAGGTGCAAAAGTGTGTGCGATTGGTGTGAAACCGAATGGTTACAACATCAATGAAAAGTTTGGCTCGACAGACGTTGCCAATTTACAGAAGGAAGTATTGGAACAGCAAGCTGACTTAGGTATTGCCTTCGACGGCGATGGCGATCGTGTCATTATGGTGGATAAACACGGTGTAGAAGTAGACGGCGATGAGTTGGCGTATGTGATTGCACGTTACCAAAAAACACAAGGTAATTGTCCCGGAGTGGTTGGTACGCTAATGACGAATTTAGGTGTTGAGCAAGCACTGAACAAACAGGGCATTGAGTTTGCACGTGCTGATGTGGGTGATCGTTACGTTAAGGCTTTAATGGCGAAAAAAAAATGGCAGCTAGGTGCTGAGTCATCAGGGCATATTATTTGTGGGCATGTAACGACGACAGGTGATGGTATTGTCGCCGCGTTACAAGTACTTCAGGCATGTTATGGTTTGAATGAATCGCTGGAATCATTGTGTTCTGAATTGAAAAAACTACCGCAAAAAATGATCAATGTGACCATGTATGATAAATCTGCTTGGTTACGTGACACGATCGCGGACGCTGTTGAGCGGGTCGAACAAACACTCGGTGATGCGGGTCGTGTTCTACTTAGAGCATCTGGTACGGAGCCCGTTCTGAGAGTGCTTGTTGAAGGCAATGATGTTGAGCAAGTAAATCACTTAGCAACAGCATTGGCTCAAGAAATTGAGCCAATGCTGTTGTCGTAATAAGGATGTTTATTTGTATGCATCTATTTGTACATCTTAGGATGAAGCTAATGGATTGAAGTTGTTTCTTTGTTAGGACAAAAAAGTTAGAGAAAAAAGATCACATTGTTTACTCTTGGTTAA
>JBCDEX010000221.1:0-2362 GCA_039178995.1 Pseudomonadota bacterium
GCACCCAAAATTTCTTTAATGCCTGCAACAATGAAGCCAACTTCGCCCGCCTTTAATTCTTTAGTAGGTAATCGTTTCGGCGTAAAAATACCAACTTGATCGACAAGATGCGCTTTGCCTAAGGACTTGGCCATGATCTTATCTTTGACTTTCAACGTACCTTGAACAACACGGACTAACGAGACAACCCCTAAGTAATTATCAAACCACGAATCAATAATCAGCGCTTGCAATGGTGCATCCACATCGCCTTCAGGTGCAGGAATGCCACTGACGATCGTTTCTAACAATTCTTCGACGCCCATGCCCGATTTTGCACTCACTTGTGTGGCGCCGGTCGCATCAATGCCTATAATTTCTTCAATTTCTTGGCTCACGCGATCAGGATCGGCTTGCGGAAGATCCATTTTATTCAGCACGGGCACCACTTCTAAACCTTGTTCAATCGCGGTGTAGCAATTCGCTACCGATTGAGCTTCCACTCCTTGGCCCGCGTCTACGACGAGTAATGCGCCTTCGCATGCCGCCAAAGAGCGTGACACTTCGTAAGAGAAATCAACGTGCCCAGGCGTGTCAATAAAGTTCAACTGGTACGTCTTGCCATCTTTTGCCGCGTAATTTAGCGTCACGCTTTGCGCTTTGATGGTAATGCCTCGCTCACGCTCAATGTCCATTGAGTCGAGTACCTGCGCATCCATTTCACGCGCGCTTAACCCCCCGCAATCTTGAATGAAGCGATCCGCAAGGGTGGATTTCCCATGATCAATGTGCGCAATGATGGAAAAGTTTCGTATATGACTTAAATCACTCACTAAAATACACCAGTAGAGGTAGAGGTTAAAATGGAATTATCAAACGCGAATTGTACAGGAATAGAGACTTACACGCTATTTGATTGTCGAGGAAGAAACAGCAACTTTTGGATCGTTTGACTAAACAAACAGCGGGTCGTTATATCGGCAAGACATCGACAGGTGACACAATCACTTCATCGACCGCACAGTGAGGCAGCACCTTTAGAATACGCGGCGTGATCACACGCTCAATGCGTTCATGACCAGTTACAACACGAATCAGCGCAAAACAGGCGGCCATAACCAACACACCCGATAACAACACCCAACCGTCGCTTAACGACAGTTGATTCGCCGACACCATACCAGTCACCATACCAATCAACGGTGCCAAGTACAACGCCAAAGAGCCGTGCAATACCGCCGTTTTTGGAATGCCTATCTCAACACGATCATTAACAGAAATGGGTAACTCAAGACCTTGCGTAGGCAACCGCATGTGATTGCGCTTGCCATCAAAGAGACTTTGCAATGCTGATTGGCCGCAACCTTTTTTCAAACTGCATGCGCCGCAGCTGCTTTGCTGAATGGTTTCTAGCCACACAGCACCTTCTTCAACCGCCACCACTCGCGCGGTCTCAGAGAGTAAGACCTCAGCGTTCACTCACACCACGCACCGAACGCACAATCCGCTCAGCCGTTGTGATTGGAATATCACCCGCCACCGTAACGACGGATTGTTTGCGCTTCAAATTAACCGACTTCGACACCACAATGCTTGCCCCTTGTCGCATCACTCCTTCTTTGAATTTACGTGTTTTAGGCTCAACATACACTGAAAAGGAACTCATTCCATCTGTGTACAAACAACTCTCACGGCTTGAACTGTCTTTCTTAGAGCTCACCAAACTGTAGCCTTTTGGTACCCAACTCAGCTCCCAATCCAAAGTATTGCGTGGAGAACCTGCCATGACATTCATGGTGCTCACAACCGCTTTCTTAGTCGTTTCAATGGCGGCTAAAAAATTGTCGTTCTTAGCGGGATTCAAATTCACCTGCATAAACTGAAAGCGCTCTAACGGCACTGAGCCATCGCCCATGGTTTCTGTTTTCAACAACAAGCTGGTCTGTTTATCGATGTACAATTTGTGCGCATAACGGAATGGATCCGTTGGTTCCATTTTGACCACAACCGCAGTACGCCCAGCGACTTTCTTTTGCCCGTTCATGGTCAACCGATACGTATCGCCCAGCGACGACAATCGGCGAGGTAAGCTTTGGATATTGCTATTCACCAGCTGCTTACTCTGCTTTTCTTTCTTGGCCGACTTTGCCCCCATGAACATGACTTTGTTATCCTCACCAATAAAGCCGCCTTGGCCACCATCGAGATACACCAATCGAGTGTGTTTTTTACCTTTGATGTCACGCTGTTCCATTTTGGCAGACACCAACACATCGCCGTATTGATACGACACAATGCCACTGTAATTCAGCTTATCAGCGTTCATAGCCATTTTTTTAATCCACGACTTAGCCTCCGTACTCGACGGTTTGGCCCACGTGAC
>JBCDEX010000222.1:0-2339 GCA_039178995.1 Pseudomonadota bacterium
CAGTCCCTGAGTTTTTCGCAAAACTCTTCATCGCTAAAGGCATCTTGTACGGCTTGTAAAATATCTGAATGCGCTTCGGTGACTTCTTCAGGAGCAATGATAGCGAAAATAATATCGACATGTTGATTGTCGTGTGCTTGAAAATTAAGCCCATTCTTTAACGTGATTAAAGCTCCTTTAATGCAGTCGGTGTGCTTGGAACGACAGTGTGGAATAGCAATTCCATTGCCTAAGCCGGTGCTCCCAAGTGCTTCTCGTTTGGCAAAGCACTTGAAAATCTCGCTGGCTTGTTCATTACCGGAACTGTCAGAAAACTTTGAGGCAATCAGTTCAAATATTTTGCGAATGCTCTTGTCATCCGCTCGGCAATGAGTTCGTTTAAGAGTAAGTAAGTCAGATAGTTTCAGTGACGTCATTGGTTAAACTACCTTGGTCTATGTGAGAGCGTTTTGCTTTGTGGCTCTTGATTTTCTCTTTGTGTTTAATAATCTGTCGGTCAAGCTTTTCGCTCATGGCGTCAATTGCAGCATACATGTCGTCATGTTCTGCTTGTGCAAACAAATCAGCGCCAGAGACATGAAGTTTGGCTTCTGCTTTTTGTACGCCTTTTTCATGAGTGAGTACGACTGAGATACTGGTAATACGGTCAAAATGTTTTTCTAATTTAGCCAATTTTGAATGCACTCTGTTTTTCAGTGCTTCGCTCAGGTCAAGGTGATGTCCACTGATTTCAATTTGCATATCTTACCCTCTTTTCGTTATTTAAATATTCTCTTACGTTCATTATAGGTTGGTATTGATAATATTTCTCTATATTTAGCAACCGTTCGTCGCGCGATATCAACACCACGTTCTTTCAGCAACCGTTTTGCAATTTTTGAGTCGCTTAGTGGCTTTTCTGGAGGCTCACTTTTAATCATCTCTTTAATCATGTTTTGCACTGCAATGGCCGAATGTCCATGAGCCTCATTGCCCAGCTGACTTGAAAAGAAGTATTTAAGCTCAAATACACCTCTTGGCGTCAGAATGTATTTTTGCGTTGTGACCCTAGAAATAGTGGACTCATGTAAATCAAGGTCGTCCGCCAACTGTTTCTGTGTTAAGGCCACCATCGCCGATGCGCCATGAGTGAAAAAACCTTGCTGTATATTGATAATACAACTACCTACATTTAATAAAGTTTGATTACGAGTGTCTAAACTTTTTATCAAAGTTTTGGCATTGAGTAAATATTCTTTCAGATAGGCCTTTGATTGCTCTGTTTTAGAGTCGCTTAGGATGTTGATGTAGTGTTCATTCAGTTGCAGTTGCAGCTTGTTCTCTGAGTTGAGGCGAATGATCCACTGCTCTTTCTCACGGTGCATGACCAAGTCTGGGATGATGTAATGTTGGCTGCTCTGTTGGCCGATGAGTTCGCCAGGGTAGGGGTTAAGCGAGCGTATGATGTCGATGGCTTGCGTTAAATAGGGTTCTGGGATGTGGCTCATCCGAGAGATTTTTCTCATGTCGTGGCTGCCGAGCAAATCCAAATGTTTTGTGATCAGACTGTGTATGGCGTTGATAACCTCGACGTGCAATGATTGGGTCTGTATCTGTACTGACAAGGTCTCTACGAGTGAATTGCAGCCGCAGCCAATGGGGTGCAACTGTTGGATTAAATGCCGTACTACTTCAAATTCATCAAAATCAAACGGATCATCGTCTACGTGCTCGTTCAGGAGTATGGACTCAAAAATGAACTCAGGCGATTGGCTGAGACGCCCATTGTCCAATATCGCATCAATAATGTATGCGCCAATCAACTTGTCACGGTCAGTGATGTGAGTGAGGTTCAGCTGCCAACGCAAGCTTTCTTGGAGCGTTTCTGAGGTGTTTTGTCTCTCGTAGTGCTCACCCCAGTCTAGATTTGTATGCTGCGTCGATACAGGCTTATTAACGTAATCGTCAAATTTTGACGCATTGTCTGGTGCGTAGTGCTCTGTGTCAAAATCGATGGGTTCGGTAGAGAGCTGCTCTGGAATGCTAGGCTCGTTTGATGCATCCGTTTGCGCTGTTTGTGAGCTGGAGTCGTCAAAGGGTTCGATTTCCAACAAAGGGTTGTTATCAACGGCTTCTTGGATTTCTTTTTTGAGATCCACAGTGGACAGTTGTAAGAAGCGAATGGCCTGCTGAAGCTGAGGAGAGAGTCGAAGCTGTTGGGAGGTTTTGAGTTGTAAACTTTGCTTCATATTTGACAGAACCGTGTGGAACAAGAATGCCGCAACAGGTATCTGAATCATGCTGTTGCTGCCTAAGTGTAGTCTTGAACGACGGCCTAATCAATCTTTATTAGGCAAAGG
>JBCDEX010000223.1:0-2333 GCA_039178995.1 Pseudomonadota bacterium
CGCGTTGAGAAATCCTTATGACCATCACCAAAAAGTGGCCATTAGACGCCGTTTTGTTTGATTTAGACGGCACGCTGGTGGACACTGCGCCCGATTTCATTTTATGCGTCAATGCATTGTGTCGACAGCATGGAATCGAACCACCCGATGCAATGGTGTTTCGAACTCAGGTATCGCACGGCGCGTCGGCAATGATTCAAACCGCGTTTAACATCACCCCCGAAGACGACCGCTTGCCTGGACTCATTACCGAGTTCTTAGCACTGTATGAAAACAACATTTGCGTGGAGTCTAAATTATTTGATGGTTTCGACGAACTGCTCACGCAGTTGGATGAGCATGGCATCGTATGGGGCATCATCACCAACAAACCTCGACGCTTTGCCGCGCCATTAGTAGAGGCATTGAAACTGAACAGCGCATGCTTAATCTGTCCTGACGACGTTGAGCAGCGCAAGCCGCACCCTGAATCCATGGACTTAGCGTGCACGCAGCTGTCATTAACCGCAACGAATTGTTTATACGTTGGTGATCACCGACGTGATATTGAAGCAGGAAAAGCGGCGAACATGTACACCGCAGCCGCGGCGTTTGGTTACGTGGACCCGAGTGACCCAGCAGGTGAATGGCGCGCTGATTTCTACGCCAGCACACCTGCCAGCTTACAAACCATATTGAACACACATTTTGACGTCACATTGACGTAGTGGACCCAGCGCTGACTTTATCGTCTTGAACGCGACCGCGTGTTAATTTTTTTGCCTTTGAGACGTTTCAATTTCGCAATTTCTTTGTGGTTCTTTTGCGGTTGCAGTACTGGTTTCAAATCCACTAGTGCGCCCACTTCGTTCACTTCTTTTTGCGTTAATTCTTGCCAACGTCCTTCTGGTATTTTTGAATTCAAAAACACACACCCATAACGCACACGTTTCAAACGGTTCACTTGAAGCCCTTGCGACTCCCACAACCGTCTGACTTCTCGATTGCGCCCTTCTGACAGCACCACATAGAACCAATGATTGGTTCCCAATGAGCTGTCTTCACGGCGGTCTTTTTTACTGCGCTGAATGTCGGTAAAACGCGCCATTCCATCGTCCAACATCACACCTGTTTTCAATCGAGTGAGCATGTCGTCATCCACCTGGCCGTGAACGCGCACCAAGTACTCTCGATCCACTTGCGAGGACGGGTGCATTAAGCGTTGCGCCAACTCGCCATCGGTGGTGAACACCAGAACACCTGTGGTATTAATATCCAAACGCCCGACCGCAATCCAACGCTCACCTGACAACGGAGGCAAACGATCAAACACCGTACGACGACCTTCTGGATCAGATCGTGTGCACACTTCACCCAACGGCTTGTTGTACACCAACACTCGACGCGTTATTGCGGTGCGTTTAAGCACTCGCCCATCAACACTGATGACATCGTCAGCGGTCACACGATCGCCAATGGTAGCCACGTCTCCGTTCACTTTGATGCGCTGCGCGGCGATCCATCGTTCCATTTCTCGACGCGAACCGACGCCTTGTTGTGCCAATACTTTTTGAAGTTTTTCTGACATAGCGTTCTCTCTTGCAACTCAGTTACGATTACGTAATACGTGAATATCAGCTGATGGCGTCAACTAAAAAATGACCCTTTGACGTAGATGTCAGCTCGACATGTACACAGAATTCAGACGACGTTTAACGTCTTATGTGGCGTGCTGGTCTTAACAGCCATGATTCACTCGTCATTTAAAGAACAGCGCGTTTAATCAATGAATGATGTCATCATCTGGCTTCAGAGTAACAGAGACATTCAGCGTCTCATTGGCATCATCACCTTCTTCATCAGTGGCGCCCGTTGCGTGATCGTCTTGTGCTGTTTGCTCAGCATTCTCGCCCGCATCTTCTGACTGAGATTGCTGTCGCTTTTCTTCCATGACGTCTTCCGCAGTCAAGCCCACCTTCGCAAACGCATCGGCCAACTCATGATCAGCCGCTTTTGCCATTTCATCCAAGCTTTTAATTTCAGACAAACTGGGCAACTGATCCAAGCTCATCAAATTAAAGTAATCCAAAAAATCTCTCGTAGTGGCATACATTGCTGGGCGGCCGGGGACATCGCGATGCCCTACCACTTTCACCCAATCACGCTCTTGTAAGGTTCGCATGATTTGACTGCTCACAGACACGCCTCGAATCTCTTCAATATCGCCTCGTGTGATGGGTTGACGATACGCAATCAATGACAAGGTTTCTAGTAAGGCAAGAGTATAGAGCTGTGGTTTATCTTCCCACAAGCGGCTGACGTATTCAGAAACATCTTGACGAATCTGGAAAAGC
>JBCDEX010000224.1:0-2314 GCA_039178995.1 Pseudomonadota bacterium
AAGAATAAAAAATAATCATTTATATGGAGGCAAGGTTATGTCCAGTATGCCCGCTCTATTATTAAAATCATCAAACACAGCAAGGACAGCTGTCTTAAAAAGTTCGTACCTTTTATGTGCGTTGAGCATCACGTCATTCGCAAACGCAGATCTTTCGGATGCGCACTATCAACGGTTGCTTGAACAAAGACAACCACAGACATCTTATCAGCGACAAACCCAACCTCAGGCTCAACCGCAATATCAGCCTCGGCCACAGTATCAGCAACAACAAGCATATCAGCCACAATCAAGGCAGCAGGATCAGGTAAAACCTAAGAAAAACACATTGCAGTACACACCAACTGAAGAGCGTTGGTCTGACTTTTTGCCCATTTGGGGAAAAGAAGCTAAAGCACAGGGCTATGAGTTACCAAGACCCTTTGGTATTGGCATTGCTCGAACCGATATTGATATGACGGTAACGCCTTATTCGTCAGAGGTTATGTTAGGCAGCGCCAAGTTGGCGGATTTAGAAACGGGCAGTGTTCATTTAAGCAATGTAAAAGGTCGAGCGGCCATTTTACGTGGTGATGTTTGGGTCTTCCCATTCCTTAATGTGTATGGTTTATTAGGTGACTTACAAGGTCGAACCACGGGAACGGTTCAATTACCAAAAGATTTCTTACAACAAGCCACAAAAGGCCTAGCTGGTGCTGGATTGGGTGCGGATCTCGTTTCAAATATTGTGGGTGGACTGGGTAGTATTTCAGGAATTAACGATGCGATCAATGCACCGATCTCGCGAAACTATCCGTTTACTGGTCAAATTCAAGGATTGGGTGCTACTGTTGCGGGTGGGTATAAGAGTATTTTTGGTTTGATTGATTACAACCAAACCCATACTGCTGTTGACGTGCTAAGACAACGTGCGCGTGCGGATGTATGGACAGCGCGTTTGGGTTGGAACGGAAAATACAAAAACCGCGATTTGAGAATTTGGGGCGGTATGATGAAACAAAACATAAGTCAAACGGTTAACATCAAAATCTCGAACTTGAACTTCCCTGTATTAACCGACGTTGTGATCAACACCAAGGTTGGAGACGAAGCGGGCGAAACGCCGTTGGCGGGATTAAGCTATCAGATTTCGGATAACTGGACGTATTTGTTGGAATCACGATTTGGCGATCGAAAGATCCTAAACAACATTTTAGAATATCGTTTCTAACGAGCGATGCGTCAGTAGCACCTCACGAAAAAGCCACACATTGTGATCAATGCGTGGCTTTTTTACGTCTGTTTGTTAATAACAGGGTTAATAACCGACGCGCAATCGCACGGCTTAACTGTAATGACGGGTGTTATCCGGCTGTTGTTTAAAGCGTTTGTATTCCCATTGGTACTGTTCAGGAGCCTCCGCCACGCACTCGGCAATGCCTTCGTTGAGTGCGGTTGCCGACGCCACTTTGTCTTCGTTGCGAATGGCTTTGTTGGCTGAGGCAACGTGTAATGTAAACGAAGCGCGTTGAGTGTCTCGTGTGGCGAACATAAACAACGGTATTGCATCGGTTTTCTGAAGCAAGCCGTGAATTAAGGTCATGGTCAGTGCGTTCACTCCCATGAATGGTGCAAACACCCCACTGTGTCGCTCGTTAGGCTCTTGATCGGGTAAAATCACCACAACCTCTCCCGCCTTGAGGGCTTTGAGAAGCGCCATCACACCGCGTCGGTTGGTGGGCACAGTGGCGAGCTCGTTGCGTTCACGTGCGTTTTTGATCACCTGTTCTAACGCGGCGATCTTGGGTGGTTTATACAATGCAGTCACGCTTGCGTGCAGCCCCATGTAGGGCCCGAGTACTTCCCAGTTGCCAAGATGAGGTAAAATCACCAAAACCCCTTTTTTTTGTGCCACCGCATTTTTGAACAACGACTCGTTGTTGACCTGCTTAATCAACGACAGACATTTCTCTTTAGACCAGGACCAAATGGCACCCATTTCAAAACCAAACCGTGCGGTTTCGATCAAACTGCGTTTGGCCAGTTGTTCGCGCTCAGATACTGATAAGTGTGGATAACACAACGACAGGTTGATTAAGGTGTGGCGCTTTGATGCGTTTGGAATCCACCACATTAAACGACCAACCCCTGCGCCAATGGATTGCATAACGCCTAATGGTAGATACGATAAGCCATTAAGTAACCCAATGATCAGCTTGGTTTTACGCTGGTCTGCGCGAGAATGTGTTGTCATGGTCTATCCAAATGGTAAACAGCGTAAATACTTGCCAAGTATCATAACAGAATTGTCCTGAGGGCTTAACCTAGCAGGCAC
>JBCDEX010000225.1:0-2311 GCA_039178995.1 Pseudomonadota bacterium
ATTCGTTTTTTTTCCAAAAACAACATGTCGTAAAAAATCATAACCGCTCCCACACTGATTGCGGAGTCTGCCACATTAAATGTTGGAAACACATGCTCATTATAAAATACTGAAATAAAGTCAACGACATAGCCTAACATAGCTCGATCAATCAAGTTACCAATTCCACCGCCCAAAATCAACGCCAGAGCGACCGCTAAAAATTTTTCTTGTTTAGACAGCTTTAAAATCCAAAATATCAACACAACGCTGACCACCAAGCTGAACACCAAAAAGAACCAACGCTGCCAACCACCCGCTTCACTTAGCATACTGAATGCAGCACCGTAATTATGCGCTAAGTGAAATTCCAGAAACGAAAACACCTCAATCACCACACCGTCTTTAAGCGTTTCACTGGCCCAGCGTTTTGTTTGAGTGTCTAAATAAATCACCACCGCACTGATTAAGAAAAAAATGATATTGTGTTTTTTCATGTTAAGCATAATAGCGCTCCTCACCGTCACCGTTTATGTTTGAAACGCATCGCTCACACAACTCCGGATGCGCGGCGATTTGAGAGACACTTGGATGATGATGCCAGCAACGATCGCATTTTTTATGCCCAGAGACATTGATCACCACTTTGATCCCGTCAATATCGGTTGATTCTGCATGCTCCGGTGCGTCGCTCAACGCGTAAATGGAGACATTGGATGACAACAACACAAACTTCGATTCATCGCCTAGTTTCTCAAACAATGATCTCATGTCATCATCACAATACAGATCCAATTCCGCACTCAGTTCACTCTTAATGTGGCCTGCGTTACGGAACGCTTCGACATTTTTATTCAATGCGTACTTAACGTCTTGAACCTTCGCCCAAAATGCATGGTTATGCACCGCATCGTCACTTAGTGTCGACAGCGATTGATACCACTCCGACAAATGAACGGACTCCTCTCGCTCGCCCATCATGGCCTGCCAAATTTCATCTGCGGTAAACACCGTAATCGGCGCAATCCAGCGAACCATCGCCTCCATCAGATGAAACAATGCCGTTTGTCCTGATCGTCGGCCCACACTGTTCGCTGGCATGGTGTACAAGCGATCTTTCACAATACTCAGATAAAATCCGCCCAGCTCATTAGCGCAAAAATGATGCACTTTTTGATACACCACGTGAAATTGATAGGCGTTATACGCTGCAATGATCTCTTCTTGTAAACTGGCACATTGGCTGACAATCCATTGATCTAATGACAATAACGACTCAAATGGCAAGGCATGTTCGCTCGGCTCAAAACCAACTAAATTCGACAATAGAAAACGTGAGGTATTGCGTATTCGTCGATACGTATCGGCTGTGCGCTTAAAGTGCTCATCAGACACCGATACATCGTCTTTGTAATCAGTGGAAGCAACCCACAACCGCACTACATCAGCGCCCAACTCTTTCATAAGTTTTTGTGGCGCAACACCATTACGAGCCGACTTAGACATTTTTCGCCCATCGGCATCTACGGTAAACCCGTGCGTTAACACTTGTTTAAACGGTGCACTGCCATTCACCGCAGCGCCTATCAGTAACGACGACTGGAACCAACCACGGTGCTGATCCGATCCTTCTAAATATAAATCGGCTGGCGTTGACAGTCCGTCTCGGGCGTCCAACACACACGCGTGTGACGCTCCCGAGTCAAACCACACATCCAAAATGTCTGTCGCTTTTTCATAGTCATCGTGATCGCTTCCCAACAGCTCGGATGGATCAAGATCAAACCACGCATCAACGCCTTCTTGTTCTACGCGATTCGCAACCGAATTGAGTAATTCCAAGGTATTTGGGTGAATTTCGCCCGTGGACTTATGATAAAACACCGTGATCGGAACACCCCAACTGCGTTGTCGTGAAATACACCAATCAGGGCGCTCTTGCATCATAGATCGAATGCGCGCCTGCCCTTTTTCAGGTAACCAGCTCACGGATTCAATTTCATTTAATGCGGTGTTTAACAGACCGTTTTGATGCATGCCGACAAACCATTGAGGCGTCGCTCTAAAAATAATCGGCGTTTTATGTCGCCAACAATGCGGGTAACTGTGCTCGATTGGCGCATGGGCAATCAACGCGTTGTTTTTACGCAATACATCCAATACGGTCTCATTCGCTTTGAACACGAACATGCCTTCAACATGCTCAACGCCTTCAACAAACACACCGCGACTGTTCACTGGATTAAGCACATCTAAGCCATACGCTTGACCGACTTTGAAATCATCCACACCATGACCTGGCGCCGTATGCACCGCACCTGTACCCGATTCA
>JBCDEX010000226.1:0-2298 GCA_039178995.1 Pseudomonadota bacterium
AAAGATCACCGAACAAAAAATGATCGGTAAGTTTAATTCGGAAAAGCTACGTGACGACGCCAGCGCCTTGGTGAAAAAGAATTATCGTCAATTCCAATTGGACAAGACGTATGAAGAAGACGGGAAGTTCTTACAACAGTGGAGTTTGCCTGAAGCAGAAATCATGCGCATTCAATCCGATGCGGTGAATCAAAACTTAACCACACTTCGCAATCGTGTGAATGAGTTGGGTGTGGCTGAGCCGTTGGTACAACGTCAAGGCAGAAACCGCATCGTGGTGGAATTGCCAGGGGTGCAAGACACAGTGACGGCGAAACGCGTTATTGGTAAAACAGCGAACTTAGAATTCCGCATGGAAGCTTTGGCAGAAGCCAACTTGTCAGACAAAGAAGAGTTCTCATTTAAAGAAGGTATTGCGGGCTATAAAGCGTATCTTGAGCGCGACTTGATTGTGACCGGTGATCAAGTGGTGAGTGCACAAGCTGGGTTTGATGCGCAAACCAATCAAGCTCAGGTTAACATCACGCTTGACGGCAATGGCGGCAAGCGCATGAACCGTGTTACGCGTGACAATGTAGGACGTAAAATGGGCGTATTATTCATTGAGCGTAAAGTGAAAACGCGCACAAAAGTGGACGAAAACGGTGAGTCGACCGAGGTCAAGCAGAAATACTTTGAGAAAGAAATCATCAGTTTAGCGACCATTCAATCGGCGTTGGGCGTGCAATTCAGAATTACAGGATTGGATTCACAAAACGAAGCCGCTGAATTGGCGTTGTTATTAAGAGCTGGTGCATTGGCAGCGCCCATTGACTTTGTGGAAGAACGCACAGTCGGTCCATCACTTGGTAAAGAAAATATTAAAAACGGTTTGATGTCGGTCTTAGCTGGCTTGGCATTGGTCATGCTGTTCATGATGATTTATTACAAAGCGTTTGGTGTGTTGGCTAACATCGCGTTGATTCTAAATTTGGTTATTTTGGTGGCGGCGATGTCATCATTGTCGGCGACGTTGACGTTGCCGGGCATTGCGGGGATTGTATTGACGGTTGGTATGGCGGTAGACGCCAATGTGTTGATTTTCTCACGGATTAAAGAGGAGCTTGCGGCTGGTGCATCGCCTCAAGCGGCTATCAATCAAGGCTATGGCAATGCTTTTTCAGCGATTGTCGATGCTAATATCACCACGTTCATTGTTGCGATCATTTTATATGGCGTCGGTACCGGTCCAATTAAAGGATTTGCTGTGACACTGATGTTCGGTATTTTAACGTCGATGTTTACCTCGATTGTGGTAACACGTGCATTAACGGCGTTGGTGATTGGAAAGCGTCGAATCGCAAAACTTTGGATTTAATCCTGTGTTAAATGGGTGCTGTGTGACAAGGTATGTGACACAGCAAAACGATTTATTAAAGTACATTGAGCAATAGAAAATGATTAACGAAAAGTCTTATAACATTATGAAGTTCCGCAAAGTTGCGGCCATTCTTTCAATCTTGTTGGTGGTGTTGTCCATCCTTGCCATCGCTGTCCGAGGGTTGAATTTTGGTTTGGACTTTACCGGCGGAACTGTGATCGAGTACGCATTTGAGAAGCCTGTTGAGTTAGCGAAGCTTCGAACGGCTGTCGAAGAGAAAGGCTATGAAGCCAGTGTGGTAAGCTATGGCTCTGATCGTGACGTGTTGCTGCGCTTACAGACAGAAGACAAAAACGTCGGTGAGAAATTACATGCCGTATTGTCATCTACTGAAAATCCCGCAACCTTGAAACGCGCTGAATTTGTTGGACCGCAAGTCGGCCAAGAGTTGAAAGACCAAGGTGGATTGGCCTTGTTGTTTGCGTTGTTTGTGGTGATGTTCTACGTTGCCTTTCGCTTTCAATATAAGTTTGCAGTCGGATCGGTGGTGGCCTTGTTGCATGATGTGGTCATCGTGATTGGCTTGTTTGCGATGTTCCAATGGGAATTTGATTTAACCGTTTTGGCAGCGATTCTTGCGATCATTGGTTACTCTTTGAACGATACCATTGTTGTATTTGACCGGATTCGAGAAAACTTTTTGGAAGGGCGTGGCGATAAAACGCCGTTGAAAGTGATTGATGTTTCAATCAGCCAAACCTTAGATCGGACCATTGTAACGTCATTAACGACGTTCTTTGTGGTGCTGGTGTTGTTCTTCTTCGGTGGTGAAATCATCAAAGGGTTCTCGAAAGCGTTGATCGTTGGTATTTTGATTGGTACGTATTCATCGGTTTTTGTTGCGGCGAATATGCTGCTTGCAATGAAGTCGCAACGCG
>JBCDEX010000227.1:0-2268 GCA_039178995.1 Pseudomonadota bacterium
CAAAATCCGACGGAAGGCCGCGCGTGAAGACCATCGCATTAATCGCGCTGGAACCACCTAATACTTTCCCTCGCGGGCAATACAAGCGACGGTTGTTCAGTGCGATGGTCTTCACGCGCGGCCTTCCGTCGGATTTTGATCATTGGGTTGAACTGGGTGCTAAGGGTTGGGGTTGGAGCGATTTGTTGCCTTACTTTAAGGCGACGCAAAAACAATTACGCCCAGGCATGAATCCTGATTATCATGGCTATGATGGCGAGCAACGCGTCACGGATGTCAATCATGGCTGCGATGAATTAAGTCACGATTATGTGAAAGCGGTTGTGGAATCGGGTCTAGCTCAAGAGACCGATGACTTTAATGGCTCGACATTGGAAGGCGTTGGCATCTATCAAACGTATCAAACAGGAACTGGGAAACGTTTCGGTGGCGCGCATGCATTTTTACACCCTATTAAGCATCGCAGCAATCTCACCATCTATACGAAAACGTTAGCGGAAAAAATTGTGTTTGAAGGCAAAGATGCGGTGGGTGTTCAGTGCGATGTCAACGGCACTCGAGAGCTCTTGAAAGCGAACAAAGAAGTGATTGTGAGCTCAGGTTCGATTAACTCCCCTCAATTGCTGATGTTATCAGGCGTGGGTGATCAAGAAGAACTGGCGGCGCATGATGTGCCATTGGTGCATCACCTGCCAGGGGTGGGGAAAAATCTATCCGATCACCTCGACATCATCGTCAATACCACCGTTAGAGAATTTAAAGGCATTGGAATTTCAATTCCGTTTGTGTGTCGCATGGCGGTTGACCTGGTCAAGTATGTGATCAATGGCACAGGCAAGTTGGCGACAAACGGCGCGGAAGCCGGTGGCTTTATTAAAAGCGATCCCGATTTGGCCGAGCCGAACATTCAAATGCATTTTTCGCCGTCGATGTTGGAGCGACATTTTATCCGTCGGATGGCACACGGACATGGTTTGCATCTGTGTAATTTACAGCCAAAAAGCCGTGGATTTGTGGCGTTGAAATCGAATAAACCCACGGACAAACCGGCGATCCAGTTTAATTATTGTGAGCACCCAGATGACATGGACGTGATGGTGAAATGCGTTAAGCTGGCGCGTAAGATTATGGCCTCACCGAGTCTGTTGAAGTCCGAGAAAAAAATGGTCAAGCCGAGTTCGGATGTTCAGTCGGACGAAGAAATTAAAGAGTTTATTCGTCAGCACTCAGAAACGGTTTATCATCCGGTGGGGACGTGCAAAATGGGCGTCGATGACATGGCCGTTGTCGACACGGAACTGCGTGTTCATGGTCTCAAAAAATTGCGCGTTGTAGACGCGTCGATTATGCCCACGTTGAACTCAGGGAATACACACTCTAATGTCATTGCGATTGCGGATAAAGCCGCAGGGCTGATTTTAAACGCATCAAACGAAACCGAGGCGACTGTGTCATGAGTATGACCATTTACCTATCAGGTGAAATACACACCGATTGGCGCGAGCAAATCATTTCTGGATGTAACGCACTCGCACTTTGATTGAGCAATGCGACATCGCCATCATTCGATTCGGCGACAAATACAAGCAATGGAATGCGGCATTTGACGCGGGCTATTGTGCGGCGTTGGGCAAGCCATACATTACCTTACACGCTGAGAACATTGTGCATCCACTGAAAGAAGTCGACGGCGCCGCGCATGCGTGGGCCACCTCGCCCCAACAAGTTGTTCATATTTTAACGTATCTTATGAATCAAGCTTGACGGGCGTGCAACACATGGAGGTGTTCACATCATAAGATCATTTCGTACCGTACATCGGGTGTGCTCAATGTTATTGGGTGCTTTTATTGCATGTCATCTTATCAATCATGCCGCACTGTTTGTGAGTGTGGAGCAACACATTCAACTGATGGAATCCTTGCGTACGGTGTATCGGCACAGATGGATTGAGTGCGTGCTGTTGTTGTGTGTGCTGTTGCAAGTCATTAGTGGGGTTTATTTTATTTGGGAACGGCGTAAGCGCAATCGAACGCATTGGTTGTCCAAGTTACAGGTGGTGTCAGGCGCGTATTTGGCGTTCTTTTTATTGAATCATGTGGGCGCTGTGCTCTTCGCGCGAACTGTGTCGGGGCTGGATACCAATGCGTTCGATTGCGCTTACGCCGTTCCCAAATAAAATAAACCCCACTAATGACTTGCAACAGCACACACAACAACAGCACGCACTCAATCCATCTGTGCCGATACACCGTACGCAAGGATTCC
>JBCDEX010000228.1:0-2132 GCA_039178995.1 Pseudomonadota bacterium
CCAAAATTGCCCAACGTATTGATCAAAATCATCAACAATTGTACGCGCCCAGGCGCTTTTCGTTTCATTGGCAAACTCTTGAATCAACTCATCAAGATAGCCTCTAAACGCGCCATACTCTTCTCGACCGATGCGTACGATTTCAATCAGCTCACTGTTAATTTTTTCTGGGAAGGTATGATCTAGATCAAGTACATAAGCAAAACCACCGGTCATACCTGCACCAAAGTTATAGCCTGTTTGACCTAATGAAACGACAACACCACCTGTCATGTACTCACAGCAGTGATCGCCTGCACTTTCAACCACAGCGACAGCGCCAGAGTTACGCACAGCGAAACGCTCGCCCACACCACCAGATGCAAACAACTTACCGCCCGTTGCACCATACAAACAGGTGTTGCCGATGATGGCTGTTTTATTGCTTTCAAAACCGCTGTTCGCTGGTGGCTTGATGATCAAACGTCCGCCCGTCATGCCTTTACCAACATAATCATTGGCATCGCCTTCTAGGACCATGTTGAGTCCACCGGCATTCCACACACCAAAACTCTGTCCAGCCGTTCCAGACAAATGCAATGTCACAGGAGCATCGCTCATCTCGGTATTGCCATAACGCTTCGCAATTTCACCCGACAAACGTGCGCCAATGGAGCGGTCGCAGTTAGTCACCGTGTAATTAAAAATACCGCCGCTTTTCTTTTCAATCGCAGGCAAAATATCACTCACCATTTGCTCGGCTAACACGCCTTTATCAAACGGTTCGTTTCGATCTTGCATGCAACGCTGAGGCATGTCATCCGAGACTTCGTCATTGAACAACAACGGGGTCAAATCTAATTTCTTATGACGCGCTGTTTCACCGGACAAAATTTCCAGCAAGTCGGTACGACCCACTAATTCATCCAAGGTGCGCACACCCAATTTAGCCATCCATTCACGTGTTTCTTCAGCCACAAACTTAAAGAAGTTCATCACCATTCCAACCGTACCATGAAAATTACCTTCGCGCAGCGTCTGATTCTGAGTTGCAACGCCTGTCGCGCAGTTATTTAAATGACAAATGCGCAAATAAATACAACCCAAGGCAACCATTGGAGTGGTTCCAAAACCAAATGATTCGGCACCCAACATCGCGGCTTTCACAACGTCTAAACCTGTTTTTAAACCACCATCTGTTTGAATCAACACCTTGTCTCGCAGGCCATTACCACGTAATGCTTGTTGCGTTTCACTTAGCCCAAGCTCCCAAGGAGAGCCTGCATAACGAATCGATGTAATTGGACTTGCAGCCGTTCCACCGTCATAGCCAGAAATGGTAATCAAATCGGCATAGGCTTTCGCAACACCCGCTGCAATGGTTCCGACACCTGGTTCCGACACCAACTTAACCGATACCTTTGCCTGTGGGTTAACTTGCTTCAAATCAAAAATCAGCTGAGCCAAGTCTTCAATGGAGTAAATATCATGGTGTGGCGGAGGTGAAATCAACGTCACGCCAGGAACAGAATAACGTAACCGTGCGATCAACTGATTTACTTTTGTGCCCGGTAACTGACCACCTTCACCCGGTTTTGCGCCTTGCGCAATTTTAATCTGCAACACTTCTGCATTCACAAGGTAGGCGGGTGTGACACCAACACGACCCGATGCCACTTGTTTGATTTTCGACATGCGCTCAGTTCCGTAACGTACCGAATCTTCACCGCCTTCACCTGAGTTAGAGCGCGCACCTAATCGGTTCATTGCGGTCGCTAAGGCTTCATGCGCTTCTGGAGACAGTGCCCCCAACGACATACCTGCTGAATCAAAACGCTTCACAATGGCTTCGATCGGCTCGACTTCGTCTAGCGGAACAGGTGCCACTTCTTTCAAACCAAGCAAATCACGTAATGTGGCAGCAGGCCTTAAGTTAACGAGGTCTGCGTATTTTTTATACGTGGCGTAATCACCTGTACTGACCGCCTCACGAATCGTTTTAATGACATCCGGATTAAACGCGTGATACTCTTCGTCATGCACATATTTCAACAAACCGCCTTGACTTACGTTTTTACGTGCGATCCAAGCACGTGCAGACAGCACTCGTTGATCTTCTTCAAAATCCTCAAAACCTGCACCTTTAATTCGAC
>JBCDEX010000229.1:0-2108 GCA_039178995.1 Pseudomonadota bacterium
CGTACCGCACCCAAACAACTGAATATTCGCGTCCGTCTTATTCGCTGCGGAGCTCTCAAACAAATACATGCCTTTTACAATGGCAGCGTCCAAGTCGTCGTTCAACTCGGGCGCTGGCTTGTCGGGTTGCACATAGTTTTCATTCATTACGGTGATGTAGTAAAAAATCTTCTCTTGATCCGCGTACATACGCTGCAGACCGTTTTGAATGATGATAGCCAATTCAAACGCATACGATGGGTCATACGACAAACAGTTAGGCACCATGCTCGCCATTAAGTGGCTGTGCCCGTCCTGATGCTGTAAGCCTTCACCGTTGAGCGTAGTGCGTCCTGCAGTAGCGCCCATCAAGAAGCCACGCGCCTGACTGTCGCCCGCGGCCCAAATTAAGTCCATGATGCGTTGAAAGCCAAACATCGAATAAAACACATAGAACGGCACCAACGCGTAATCGTGTGTGCTGTATGAGGTCGCGGCCGCAATCCAAGCCGACATCGCCCCAGCTTCATTGATCCCCTCTTCGAGAATTTGTCCTTCTTTTGACTCTTTGTAATACATGATTTTTTCCGCGTCATGCGGTGTGTATCGTTGGCCTTGAGACGAATAAATACCCAACTGGCGGAACATGCCTTCCATCCCAAACGTACGCGCTTCATCCGGCACGATTGGCACAATACGCTGGCCAATGTCTGCGTCTTTTGACAACGCCGACAACATCCGAACAAATGCCATCGTGGTCGAAATTTCACGCTCACCCGACGAGGTTATTTGCGCTTTAAAAATGCTCTGATCCGGTACATTTAACGGGGTAAAATTCGCCCGTCGAACCGGCAGTGAACCGCCCAGCTTTTGTCGCTGCTGCTGCAAGTACTTCATTTCAGGAGAATCTGCTGACGGCTTATAGTATTCCACGTTAAACAGCTCATCGTCTGTCAACGGCAAGTCAAAACGCTTACGAAACGCGCGCAAGCTGTCTTCGTCCAACTTTTTGAGTGAATGCGTTTCATTTTGCGATTCACCGGCATCGCCCATACCGTAGCCTTTGACCGTTTGCGCCAAAATGACCGTAGGCTGGTCTTTGTGCTGAGTCGCTTCATAGTAGGCGGCATACACCTTGTATGGATCATGACCGCCTCGATTGAGCTTCATGATCTCTTCATCGCTCATGTCTTTTACAAGCTCTAACAGCTCTGGGTACTTACCGAAGAAGTGCTCGCGTGTGTACGCACCGCCATTGGCTTTGTAGTTTTGCAACTCGCCATCACAGACTTCATCCATGCGTTTTTGCAGTAAGCCCGATTGATCTCGCTCCAGCAACTTGTCCCAATGACGCCCCCACACCACTTTAATCACATTCCAGCGCGCGCCGCGGAATGCGCCTTCAAGTTCTTGCATGATTTTTCCGTTACCGCGCACCGGACCATCCAAGCGTTGTAGGTTACAATTCACCACAAAAATCAGGTTGTTCAGCTGCTCTCGACCCGCTAAGGAAATCGCACCCAATGTTTCCGGTTCGTCCGTCTCGCCATCCCCTATGAAACACCACACCTTGCGATCGCCATTGTTCACCAACCCTCGCGACGTTTGATATTTCATGATGTGCGCTTGATAAATCGCTTGAATCGGCCCTAAACCCATCGACACTGTGGGAAATTGCCAATAATCTGGCATCAGCCACGGATGCGGATAGGAAGACAACCCCTCACCATCGGTTTCTTCTCGAAACGAATCCAATTGTTGTTCACTTAACCGCCCTTCTAAGAAAGAACGTGCATAAATACCCGGCGCACTGTGGCCTTGATAAAAAATGACGTCCGCGAGCTGAGTGTCCGAGTCACCCCGAAAGAAGTGATTAAAACCAATCTCATATAAGGTCGCACTTGAGGAAAACGTCGAAATATGACCGCCTAAGCCTTCATTTCGCTGATTGGCGCGATGCACCATCGCCAATGCGTTCCAACGCACTAATGAACGCAGCCGACGCTCGATGAACAAATCGCCTGGCAGCATTTTTTCAGATAATTTGGCAATGGTGTTGCGATACGGCGTTGTAATCGCGGGTGGCATCTTAATATGTGAATCAGCCGCGTACTCCGCAAGCTTTTGCA
>JBCDEX010000230.1:0-2074 GCA_039178995.1 Pseudomonadota bacterium
AATTCCATGGGTGTGTAATCGTCATTAAATAACAATACTTTGTACTTTGGGGGTTCGCTGACCTCATGTTCACCACGTAAATCAAGGTCTAAACCCTCGTCAAATTCTTTAGTCACCTAACAACCTTTTGTATATAGTTTAGTTTAGAAGAAAAGCGCTAATATAGCTCAAAATCTGTGAAAATTTAACTTAAATTAACAGCCAATCTAACTTGACAACATGGAAAAACGTACTAAAACTATATATGAATCGGGTGAATTTTTTACACGATGTAAATAAAAAAAAGCGTTAACACAACAATAATCAGAGGTTAGATCGATGCAAAGCGGCGTAGTAAAGTGGTTTAACAACGCAAAGGGGTACGGCTTCATCTTAGGTGAAGATGGAGAAAGCAATATTTTCGTGCATTATTCATCCATTGAAATGGATGGATATAAAACACTTAAGGCAGGACAGGAAGTCACCTTTTCGGTTGAACCTGGCCCCAAAGGTCTTCATGTTACGCGACTTGAAGTGCCTGGCGTAATTGGACCTCAGCTTCCTAGTACTGCAAGAATGAATTCTGAAGCACCTAGATTCACTCAAGCAGAGCACACAGCGATGAACATTGAGCAAGAAAACAAAAACATGTTTGAACTATAAATACATTCTCCCAAGCACACCATCAAAAAAAGAGGCTTCAGCCTCTTTTTTTAGCTTTAGTATCTGAATTCTATACCTAAAGCCATCATGATCCTTTAAATCTACACCTATACGCCAGTGCAAGCGTCCGTCTTACCACTGAATTCCTCTCAACAGACTCTGCCCAGATAATGGCTGTAAACGAAAAAAGGCAGGGACGCTGTCAGCATCCGTGCCTTTTCAAATATCGTTGATTTATGAGGGTCTACATGTTCTCAATGATCGCATCACCAAACTCTGAACATTTCAACAACGTCGCTCCGTGCATAAGACGCTCAAAGTCATACGTCACTTTCTTCGATTGAATGGCGCCGTCCATGCCCTTAATAATCAAATCAGCTGCCTCTTGCCAACCCATATGACGTAGCATCATTTCAGCCGACAAGATCAATGAGCCAGGGTTTACTTTGTCCTGACCTGCGTATTTTGGCGCAGTACCATGTGTTGCTTCAAATAACGCAATGTCGTTACTTAAATTCGCACCTGGTGCAATACCAATACCGCCCACTTGAGCTGCCAAGGCGTCTGAAATGTAGTCGCCATTCAAGTTCAACGTCACAATCACATCATACTCAGCCGGTCTCAACAAGATCTGCTGTAACATCGCATCGGCAATCACATCTTTAACCACAATGTCTTTACCGTTATTCGGGTTTTTAAAGGTCATCCACGGACCGCCGTCCAATAATTCGCCACCAAACTCTTCTTTAACGCACTCATAACCCCAGTCTTTGAACGCCCCTTCAGTGAACTTCATGATATTCCCTTTATGAACAATCGTCACAGAGTCTCTGTTTTGATCAATCGCATACTGAAGAGCGGCCTTAACAATACGCTTAGTACCTTGCTCCGACACAGGCTTTACCCCGATGCCGCAGTTTTGAGGAAATCGAATCTTCTCAACACCCATCTCTTCACGCAAAAACTTAATCACTTGATCCGCTTCAGCTGTAGAGGCTTTCCACTCAATACCCGCGTAGATGTCTTCTGAGTTTTCACGAAAAATGACCATGTCCACCAAATTGGGCTCTTTAACAGGTGACGGAACGCCCTCAAACCAGCGTACTGGACGTTGGCAGATGAACAAATCCATTTGCTGACGCAGTGCCACGTTCAATGAACGAAAACCACCGCCTACAGGCGTTGTTAATGGGCCTTTAATGCCAACAACGTACTCTTTGATCGCTTCAAGTGTCTCCGCAGGGAACCAGTCGCCTTCGTATAACTCAGCTGCTTTTTCTCCGGTATACACTTCCATCCATGAGATTTGCTTGTCGCCGTTGTATGCTTTCTTAACCGCTGCATCAACCACTTTTAACATCACAGGCGTTACATCAACACCGATACCATCACCTTCAATGAATGGGATGATCGGCTTATTCGGAACAGCCAA
>JBCDEX010000231.1:0-2029 GCA_039178995.1 Pseudomonadota bacterium
CGATTTAATACCCATACTTTGACCAAATATCCTATAAGGACAACAAGGTCTTTGTTGTCGCATTTAGATTAAAAGATGGTCACACCCCCTCAAGAATGAGAAATTAGTGTTATTTACGTTTTTTCTTATTTGGTATATGAATCGCATGACCTGCAACCGCAAGTGCTGCCTCATGAACTGCTTCACTTAAGGTTGGATGCCCAAAAACTGTCAATGCAATGTCTTCAGCACTTGAACCAAATTCCATGGCAATCACAATTTGCTGCACAAGGTCTGCTGCACTCGCGCCGACAATATGACAACCTAAAATTTGATCCGTTTCCGCATGCGCAATCATTTTAACCAACCCATTAGGCTCACCTGCGGCCAATGCTCGTCCACTGGCAACAAAAGGAAATGCACCTACATTGTAATCAACGCCTTCTGATTTGAGCGTCTCTTCGCTTTTACCCACCCAGGCAACTTCAGGGTGCGTATAAATCACACTCGGAATGCCCGCATAATTAAGCTTTGGCTTCTTACCCGCTATGCGCTCCGCAACCATAACACCTTCTTCAGATGCTTTATGCGCCAACATTGGACCACGAACAATATCACCGATGGCATACACATTAGGTACATTAGTTTGGCAATATTCGTTTACAAACACAAAGCCACGCTCATCTAACTTAACGCCACTGCTGGCGCTGAACACGTCTTTGGTGCTTGGCTTACGACCAACAGCGACAATCAATTTATCAAACACATCTGTTTGCTCTACGCCGTTGGCATCGTTGTATGCAACCGTGACTTGATCGTCACTCTCTTCCGCCTTAGTAACACGCGCATTCAAGCGAATGTCCAACCCTTGCTTACTCAAAATCTTTTTTGTTTCACGTGCGATTTGTTTATCGGCCATGGACAAAAAGTCTGGCATCGCCTCCAAAACGACTACCTCAGCACCTAAACGAGCCCACACACTGCCCAGCTCCAAACCAATCACACCAGCCCCAATAACACCCAAGCGCTTTGGAACCGCTGAAAATTCAAGCGCACCCGTCGAATCAACAATGTGCTGTCCCAATGGCGCCATTGGAATCTCGATTGGCTGAGAGCCCGATGCCAAAATGACATTGTCCGCTTCAATACACATATTGGAGCCATCAAGAGCCGTTACCGCCACAAAACCTTTCTCTTGCAACACACCAGTCCCTTCAATTAAGGTCACACCGTTTGCTTTAAACAATCCAGCAATGCCGCCTGTTAATTTACTAACAATGCCGTCTTTGCGCTTCATCATCTCACTGACATCAAACGACACACCACTCGCACTGATGCCGTGCTCAGCAAAATGTTGCGTGGCATCGAGGTATTTATGCGAGCTGTCTAATAAAGCCTTGGATGGAATACACCCGACATTAAGACATGTGCCACCTAAACTGATCTGATCACTTGCATTCGTCCATTTTTCGACACACGCGGTGTTCAATCCCATCTGCGCCGCACGAATCGCCGCCACGTATCCACCAGGTCCTGCACCAATCACTACCACATCGTATTTATCAGACATTATATTCACCTTATATTAAGGTTCGCTCCATACAAGTACCGCAAGAACAAACCGTGTTCAACTGTTCTATTTATTTACAATCACACCAACAACACAAAAGGATGCCTCAGGCATCCTCTCATCTAAGACGAACATTCAACAAGAACACATGGAACCAGACCAACCGTGTCCTCGACACCCATTAAAGCGCCAACAAAATACGCGCTGGGTCTTCAATCATATTCTTAATGGCCACCAAGAATTGAACTGCGTCTTTGCCATCGATCAAACGATGATCATACGACAGCGCCAAATACATCATAGGTCGAATCACCACTTCACCGTTCTCCGCCACCGGTCGCTCTTGAATCGAGTGCATACCCAGAATGGCTGCTTGAGGTGGGTTTAAAATCGGCGTCGACAACAACGATCCAAAGACTCCGCCATTGGTAATGGTAAACGTACCACCTTGCATGTCTTCAATGCCCAACTTACCTTCGC
>JBCDEX010000232.1:0-1998 GCA_039178995.1 Pseudomonadota bacterium
CTCGAATCTCTTCAATCACTTCGATTGGAATGGTGTCGGTGGATTTTTGTGTATTAAAATATATTTTAATCGCATCCATAACAGACACAGACATACTGTCTTTGGAATATAAGTCTTTGGCTAATGCTTGTCGGTAACTCATTCAGTACGTGCTCTCAATAGATGACGGAGCTATTATTATTGTTTGAGTCCTGCTCACTTTGTAATTATTCGTTCTATGTACGTCAATATACCTCGTAGCATGGCCAACTCCATTTCATCTGGACGCAATCGATTATAGAACCGTCTCAAGCGTGTCATGGTTTGTCGAGGTGCTTTCGGGTCAATGAAATTAATGTCAACCAACACGTTTTCTAAATGTTCATAATAGCGTTCTAAATCGTCATTGCTCGCAGGAGGCTTGTCCCACTCAACCTCAACCGTATAGTCACTCAATGCCGCCATGCGCAATTCGTAGCAAAACACTTGAACAGCAGCCGCTAGATTAAGCGAACTGTATGCGTCTGTTGGTATCGTCATATGAAAATTACAGCGTTGGAGCTCGTCATTGGTTAATCCTCGGTCTTCTCGACCAAATAAGATAGCAATCGGCTGTGCGGCATCCCCTGAGCACGCCTTCTCCTTGAACAATTCGGCAACCACTTGCTCTGCGGCACTGCGTGAGTCCAATAAAGGCCATGGAATTCGACGTTCTCGCGCGCTCGTACCAATGACCAGTCCGCACCCTGAAATGGCGTTCTCTAACGAATCATGAACCACTGCTTGCTGTAAAATGTCAAGTGCACTTGCCGCACGCGCTCTGGCTTGTGGGTCTGGAAATTGCTTTGGTGAGACTAAATGTAACTGTGTGATACCCATGTTTTTCATCGCTCGCGCTGCACCGCCAATATTACCAGGGTGATTGGTGTCCACCAATACGATGCGGATATTTGTTAATACTGCCGTTGACATGTCTTGCCCATATTAAAATTTAAAAGAGCACTCTCAGAAACGCCCTGTTATTCAGTACATTATCAAAAGTAACAATCTTAGTTTAACAAAAACAACATCAAACAGGCGAACTAAGATGGATTAAATTAACTATCACAAGACGACTTGTTTTTGATATCATGGCGTCCGCGTTCATCAACGCAGCATTCACTATGGCTGCTACATTCCAGACGAAGAGACTCATGCCATGCACCCAATGATCAACATTGCCCTTCGAGCCGCTCGACAAGCGAGTGAGATGATAGTTCGGAACGCCGATCGCATCGATTCCTTAAGTATTGATCGTAAGAGCAGCAATGACTACGCAACGGAAATTGACTTAGCCGCTGAAAAAGAAATCATTTACCACCTTCACAAAGCCTATCCTGAACACGCTATTTTGACCGAAGAAGCGGGCTTGATTGAGCCGTTAAAGCAGAGTGAACACGACTACAAATGGATCATTGACCCATTAGATGGCACACAGAATTTCATCCATGGAATTCCTCATTTTTGCGTCTCCATTGCCTGTCTACACAACAACGTTCTGACCCACGCGGTAATCGTTGACCCGATTCGAAATGAAGAGTTCATCGCCAGCCGTGGGCGTGGCGCTCAACTCAACGGAAAGCGCATTCGAGTATCCGAGAAAAGCACACTGGAAGACGCGATGGTGTTGATTGGCATCCCGTCACTCCCACGACAGACCGAATATCAAACCAGCTATTTAAATTGCATGACACAGCTGCAGTCGGACTTTAACGTCAATTTCCGCAATGGTGGATCTTCCGCACTCAACCTGGCCTACATTGCCGCAGGCCGTGCAGACGCGTACTTTGAGCCAAGCTTACGTCAATGGGACATCGCCGCAGGCGCTTTATTAGTACAAGAGGCAGGTGGGTTTGTATGCGATTTCTCAGGTGGAAACTCGCACTTAGAGTCGGGCAACACCGTTGCCGCCAATAAAAAGTGTTTCAAACCTGTACTGAAAGCGGTTCAATCCAATTTAGGGTCTTTGTAAGCATTGAA
>JBCDEX010000233.1:0-1991 GCA_039178995.1 Pseudomonadota bacterium
GAAGAGTTAGCCTACCCACAACACAATATGACTAAGCAGATAGGCTAACTCTTCATTTTTTTAGGAATTCCTTGCATGAACAACAACGATATTTTCCGACGCTTACGTTACATCTTGGACTACAGCGATTCTGAAATGATTGCGGTATTTAAAGCTGTAGAGTTAGACGTAACCCGTGCCGAGCTCAGCAGCTGGTTAAAACAAGAAGACGCTGATGATTCTGTCTTTATAGAAGACTCGACCCTTGCTCAATTTTTAAACGGTCTCATCACAATCAAGCGCGGCAAACGCGAAGGCGTCTCTCTTCCTCCTATTGAGACCACGCTCAACAATAACGATATTTTCAGAAAGCTCAAGATCGCCTTTCATCACCAAGCCGATGAGATACTTTCCTTGATGGCGTCTGTCGATTTCATTATGAGCAAACACGAACTCAGCGCATTTTTTAGAAAGCCTACACATAAGCATTATCGAGTCTGCCAAGAACAAATTCTCAGAAAATACCTAAATGCCCTACAGCTCGAATATCGCCACTCTCAGCCGCTCTCTCAACGCGGCGATGACAATTCACAATAAGCACATTGCATATTATTACAATTTATTAATATGGAAATGCTGTTTAACATTACTTTCGTACATACTTATGCAATCTTCCGTACATCAATACCTTACATTGATTTTTATCGCCAATTGAGGGCAACGACCTGCTTCAACGCGAGCAACCATGGGCGTATCAAGTTGTAAATTCACCATCTATATCTATGATTCACATTCAAAACAAGTACAATAACCACCGTTTTTTGATGTTTGGCAAGTCACATCGTTGCACCAGCATACAGACCATAAAAGCATTCATACATCATGATGAGCAGCAGACTATAGTCACTTCTAACTATGGAGAAAAAAACAAGGCGATACTCTTCATGATGAACTGAACCGTCGTATTGAGCGAGCACGAATCCATGATGATCTGTCTCCGCTCTTTAACCCAGATATAAAGAGAGATTGATACAATGCCAGACAAGCCATCCATCCAAAATCCATCACGCCGCCAGTTTTTAAAGCGCACCGGCATTTCATTCACGGCCATTTCGCTCAGCACATTGCCCATGTCGTTCATGCTAACAGGCTGCACAGATGGTTTTTACAAAGTCACCTATGAAAACTGGTCGCTGCGCATGCGAGCAAAAAATGTTCGCGCTTATAAGCCAACAGCCACAGAAAACCTAAATGAGACGTTGCCTAAGATTGCCGCTTGGGCCTTAGAAAACGATTACACATTAAGAGCCATTGGATCGATGCACAACTGGTCTCCGTTTGCGATGGGTGAAGACGATGATCCCAGCGCGATTTTATTGATCGATCTTGGCAACATCACCCACACCTCCATGGATTACGAAGGCGATGAATACGGTATTGTTCGCGCAGGAACCGGCATACACACCACAAAGTTTTACGAGTATTTAAACACGCGACGCCGCGGCAACGGAACCGCACCAGGTTATGCGCTCATGCACACACCAGCCCCTGGTGATATCACGCTTGGCGGCATGCTCGCGATTGGCGGTCATGGCACCGGGGTAGACGTTCCAGGTTCCGATGAACCCAAACGACTCAACGGCTCGGTCAGCAATATGGTGCTGTCATTGACCGCCTTGGTGTGGAACAACGAATCCAAAGCCTATGAGCTGCGAGAATTCAAACGCGGAGACGGCATCATCGATGTGCTGATGGTCGGCTTAGGACGCATCATCATCACCGAAGTGACCATGCAAGTGGTACCAAACTACAACTTACGCTGCATCAGTCGTTTTGATATCAGCGCCGATGAGCTGTTTAATGAGAAAGAAGAGTACAGTGAAAACACCATCGCCAGTCTCACCAGAACACACGGCCGGATGGAAGTTATTTGGTTTCCGTACACCAATAACCCGTGGCTCAAAGTGTGGAAATACAGCCCGACCAAACCCAAATACTCAGTTGCGACCACC
>JBCDEX010000234.1:0-1989 GCA_039178995.1 Pseudomonadota bacterium
GCAGCTCCGTTGATTCATTTCAGGCGACATCATAACAAGTTGTTCTGCTTGATGGTGGATCAATTCACCGGATAACAGATTAATTAATACCATTAAGAACATGGACACCATAAGAATAGCCGACTAAGCTTTGCATTTAGCGTAGAAAAGCTATAAAATCTTGCATCCTCATGAGGTTGGGCCGTTGAAAAAACCAGTCTAACTTCGTAACTAATTGAATTTAAAGGACTTTAATAAGTCATGCCTCAAGTTAAACTGAAAGAAAACGAGCCTTTTGACATCGCTCTTCGTCGCTTCAAACGTTCATGCGAAAAAGCAGGCATCCTAGCCGACGTTCGCAGCAAAGAATTTTATGAAAAACCAACGGCTGTGCGCAAGCGCAAAGCCGCTGCTGCCGTAAAACGTCACTTAAAAAAGACATCTCGCGATTCGCGTAAGCAAAAACGTCTTTACTAAGACCACCCTCAGTGACCTTAAAAGACAGCATCATGGACGCCATCAAAGTGTCCATGAAAGCGCGCACCAAAGAGAAAACGAATGCTCTGCGTCTTATTAAAGCAGGCATTCAACGGATAGAAGTCGACGAACGAACCACCGTTAATGACGCTCAAGTTATTGATATTTTGAGCAAAATGCTCAAACAACGACGAGATTCGATCGAACAATTCAAAGCCGGCGGCCGAGATGAACTGGCTGCGCAAGAAGCCTTTGAAATGGACATTATTCAAGAATTTCTTCCAACGCCGTTAACCGATACCGAAGTAGATGACCTCATCAAACACGCCATTGAACAAACAGGCGCAGACAGCATGAAAGACATGGGCAAGGTCATGGGCGTTCTAAAACCTCAGATGCAAGGCCGTGCCGACATGAGTAAAGTCAACCAGCAACTCAAAGCACAGCTGAGCTAACCCTCTCCCCCGACAGACTACAAAACAACTGTCTACAATCGATCATCAATCACGTCGTGACGGAAAAACAAATCGTCATCGCCGTATTGCGACGACACAAATTCCGATTTTAACACCACGTCACCAATGTAAACTCGTTCGATTTGGTTTCGTCGCTGTCCGTAGACTGCATACAACACCGTACCGGATTTAATCGCATGGAGATCGCCTCTAAACTCGTGAGCCGACTGTGAAAAATTCAGCGTGCTGTTAGGCTCCAAGGTTAACGTCCAAGGCGCGCTTGGGTCTGACACGCGAGCCCCTTGGGCATTCACGTCACCCAAGTACGCCACATCAACCATGGTTGCATCCTTGGTCACCAACTCAAACAAATTCAAGCCCAGCGTAAGAAAGGCATTGTCATCAGGCACGTCAATGCGCGTGAAAAATGGTTGCTCGAAAAAGTTAAACCCTCTCTGCTCTTCCAGTGAATTCATCGCCACAAAATTGGCGGAAGGCTGCCCATCAATCAACCACTTCATCCCCAATCCAGGCGTCATACCATCTGCCGAAGGCTTACCCGCTAGAGACAAGCGCACCAAACCGCATGACACTCCCTCATACAAACCACTGAACGGCTGTTTGGGATCAGCAACAAAGCGGACCTTGGCGACGGATCCATACGCATGAATAGCGCGTTTACGCACGTCATCGCTTTCATCTTGATCCAGTGACACCGTCACCACCAAATAGCGCTTAACCAAACCAAACACATTCAGAGGATCCAATGCAATGCGCATGAGCAATGGGCCAATCTCATTACCGGTCCAAGACGGCAAGGAGCCATACTCAGACGCAACAACACGCTGCCAAATCACCTCTTCTTTCTCACACGCAGTCAGCGCTTGATATTGGTCGTTATTTGGAATACACGCCACCATCAATGCACACACAATAAACACACACGATACGTACCGAATTCTCATCATTTCTCTTGCCCTCATTAAGCAGCGCCCACAAAACAGTGCGCTGCTCTGGATCGGTTGATTCAAACCTCTCTTTCACTGTACTAGTCACTGTAGACTTATACAATTCTTAA
>JBCDEX010000235.1:0-1972 GCA_039178995.1 Pseudomonadota bacterium
CAAACAGTCACTTCAGTGTTAAAACAACACGTGACACAGCCTACTTGTGCACCTACCAATAATTCACAGATGACAGCACTCAGCGTGGACCAGTTGTGGCACGATATTCGTGAGTTTGCCGATCAAGAAGTACGCAAAGGCGGCGCATTGCGTCGTTTATTTGAGCAGAGCGTAATGCAACACGTATCGCTGACAGACGCGTTGGCGTGGATCCTTGCACACAAACTCAATCACGATGCCCTGCCATTTGACGCAGTATTTAACGACGCACAACGCGTCTTTTCCAAAAAAGACACAAGGCATTCAATCCTTCTTGATTTACAAGCGATTGTCGATCGGGACAGCGCTTGCCAACCTGCCGCAAACGCCTTTTTGTTTTACAAAGGCTTCCATGCACTGCAAACGCACCGATTGGCTCATCATCATTGGAAAAATGGCAACAAAGCCATGGCATTTGCATTACAAAGCAAAAGCTCCTCAACATTTGACGTCGACATTCACCCTGCTTCGATCATTGGCGATGGCATTATGTTTGACCACGCCACGGGCATTGTTATCGGGGAAACCGCTCGCATCGACAACAATGTGTCGATTATGCAGTCGGTCACACTCGGAGGAACGGGCAAGCAACACGACGATCGTCACCCAAAAATCAGCTCGGGCGTACTAATCAGTTGCAATGCCAGTATTTTAGGAAACATCCGCTTAGGCAAAAATGCAAAGGTCGCTGCAGGCAGTGTGGTGTTAAAAGACGTCGCTCAACAAACGACCGTCGCAGGCGTCCCTGCTAAATCCATAGGGGCTCACTCATCGAACACCCCAGCTCGAGTGATGGATCACTACATTAACTGCGACGATGTAAACATTGCTCTCAAAAAACGTACGGGAAAATCCAGTGCATAAAAACCTCTCAGCGTAACTTTTTTGAGCTCATTCAATCCATTATTTACGTAATCATCACGCAAAAAAATGAGGCGCATTCGCCTCATTTCATGATTACAAAAATTAGAGTCGCACTTAGAAACGGAATGCACCCGCATCAATTTTTTCAGCCAACTCCATATCCAGCTTAGTATAGGTTTTCTCACCCGGCAGTAAGACATACACCGCATCTCCCTGACATTGATCAGTATAATACGCTTCCTTCTTTAAGTCCGCCTTTTTATATTTAAACGTACCTGTGGTATCAACCAAGTCCTTACGCACTCGAACAAAAACAGGGATCGCATAACTGGGCAAATTCTCTTGTGCAAACTCAAACAGCTTCGACCAATCAAATGCATCTTCAGCCACATCTAAATTCAATGCAGACATACCTGCGCGACCATTGGTATTACTGATTTCAACACCGTACGTCACTACGTTGGTGATTTGATCAAATTCTTCCAAAATGCTTTCAACTTCAGTTGTCGAGACGTTCTCACCTTTCCAGCGGAAGGTATCGCCTAGACGATCCACAAATTGCGCGTGATTAAACCCAATTGAACGCATCACATCGCCACTATTAAACCAACGATCTCCGCTCTCAAAGGCATCTTCAATGATCGTTTTCTTGGTTTTTTCAGGATCGGTGTAACCGTCGAATGGCGCATCTTCAGAAATGAGGCCAATCATCAAACCAGGTTCCAACTTATCCACTTCCACAAGAAAACCGTCGCTTCCTCGAATAGGCTGACTTGTCTCAACATCGTACTTAACCATTTTGTGCACTTTGGGTGTAAAGCCCACAGTGTAATCAAAGTTAAATAAATTACTAAAACCGACATTACCTTCACTTGACGCGTAAAACTCATGGATGCGCTCGATACCAAAACGCGCTTTAAATTCACGCCAAATTGCAGGTCGTAATCCGTTCCCTACAATCTTATATACTTTGTGCTGTCGATCTTTCGGAGACGGCTCTTGGTCGTACAAATAACGACACAATTCACCTACATAACCAAAGCTGGTCGCATTGTATTTAATGCAATCA
>JBCDEX010000236.1:0-1958 GCA_039178995.1 Pseudomonadota bacterium
AAGGATTGCATGGATTTGTGAATCGCTAAATTTTGATGGTTTCATAGAAAATTCCTCTGATTAAAGTTTAATCGAATTTCCTACTTAAAACTCCTGCTAATTTTCGGGGGGATTACACCCGTTGTGTAACCCGTTGCCATTGCACCCGTTGAAGCCATCATCAAGCTCATAATACACAGTGTTCGTTTCATTATAATCTGCTTGCCTTATCAATCGATGTAGTGTGTTCGTGTGAGGAAAATTTTATCATGTTATCAACGCACTGAGGGAGATATACTTAGCGGAACGGTTGCTCTTTTGTACCTCAGTGCCGCGTATGTTATTGTCCAAATCACTCTGGGCACGTTACTCGGGATGACAGCGTTTTAGTTTTTGTTGACTGCCACACCAGCACACGTTGTTGCGACTCAGCGTCATTGCCGCCAGCTGCTCACCCGTCGTGTACAGCCAATGATCACCTTGTTTAATAAAACTCGATGCTTCATGCATCTGTCCATATTCGCTAGAAGTGCCACGCCGATAAAATGCATACTCAACCAGTCCAGTGACATCCGTCGCCCCTCCTTCCTCCATGTTTATAATACGCAAACTGCACCATTCAGTTGGTGGCCCGGAGAGCAAATCGGCCGCTAAATCGGCGCTGCGATACTCCGGGTGATGAGTGTCTATGAGATATTGCACACACTCTTTTTGAGTGATGCCTGACGACGCATTGCCCAGTAAATAATACGCGGTGTATCGAGAGCGCATGAGCTGCTCTGCCGTGATGGCTGCGTTCACGCCGAGAAGGATGGGTTGGCAACAGCGCTCAAAGATGTCTTGAGATTGACAAGGGCACGCTGACAAAAGGTGACTGCTCATGTGGCTTTTTTCTCTCCAAACTCACTGTAAAACCAACAGTCGATGGCATACCCAGTGGCAGCGGTAGCATTCATTGCGCCACACAGCAAGAGCCACGTGGGCACCATTCAGCAACCGCCCTAGCCTTTAGCGGCGCGTATCAAGGTGCAATCACGTGGGTTCACAACAAGACCAACCGCGGATTCAGTCAACATCGTTTTCAAAATCGGTGACAAAAACGCGTCGATTTGCTCCTGCTTATCCGCCTTCAACAGCACCTTAATCTTTTTACTGCAATGCGCTAGATGAGGATTTTTGGCGCTCGCGAGTATCAACTCATCAATTCGGACACCGTTGGTGTAGGGTACGTGCTTAGGGTGTCGCTTATACAGCTCAACAACCGATGTGATCGTGATTTCGCTGGGAACATTATTCACTTGCGGCTGAGCTCCAACTGTTGTGGTCTCTCCTTTGTCTTGCAGCGCCGTTGCCACTTGAAAATCAACAGGTGTCTCACTCACCTTCACCAAGGTATCGGCGACATTCGTCACGGTTTGCGAAACCTGTGGCGTAGCGTTGACCACGTCCACGTTGTTCGTCTGAACAGGCTCGGTCGCTGTCACAGCGGCCTCATCGGCATTGTGTTTCTCTGATGTTTCTTGTTTGTCTTTACCGCAAGCCACTAACAGTAAAAGAAGAGGAATGCAGATTAATGCGTTTTTCATAGTCGTACGTGCCTATTTTTATTGTGTTGTATTACCGAGAACCTAAGATGACCATCACACACCTTAGGTTACGTCTGTCGTTAATTACTCGCCGTCCAATCGGGCAAACAATGCCTTGATATCCGATTCCAGCACTCTGAGCACAGATAATACCGCATGCACCAACGCTTCGCCACTGGGATCGCCTTCCAGACCCCAAAGTTCTCGATCTTGCTCATACGCCGACTCAACGCCTTCGACACCCGAAATGGCCTCATGAATCATCGACCGAAATCGGCTCTCAAATGGCTCTTCACGGATAAATTCTGCAACCGACACATAAACGCCCCATTCAAAATCATCGTCTTCATTCTCGTCCTCGTCTGCAAATGACGTTTTGGTGGCGTTCACCCC
>JBCDEX010000237.1:0-1945 GCA_039178995.1 Pseudomonadota bacterium
GATGATGTCGGTGATCACGAACTCGTATTCGAACGTGGTGTCGTCCTTTTTTGGTGCGAAATTTCAAAACAGCATTGAAGAATTACTGGTGTCGCCAGTGCCTAGTTACATCATCATCTTAGGGTTTGTGATTGGTGGCGTATTGAGAGGGCTTGCCGTTGGATTTTTGGTGACCATGTTGGCGTTGATGTTTACTGATTTGTCGATCAATAACGTGTGGATCACCATTGCGGTGGTGTTTATGACCTCTGTGTTTTTCGCCTTGGCGGGGTTGATCAATGCGATCTATGCAAACAGCTTTGATGACATTTCAATCATTCCCACGTTTGTGTTGACGCCGTTGATTTATTTAGGCGGTGTGTTCTATTCCATTGAACTGCTGCCAGAGTTTTGGCAAAACGTATCCATGCTCAATCCGATTTTATATATGGTAAATGCCTTCCGTTACGGTATTTTAGGTGTGTCTGATGTGCCATTGTGGGTGGCGTTTTCAATGATTTCGGTGTTCAGCGTGATTGCGTTTGTGTACATATTACACTTGTTTAAAACAGGCAAACGCTTGCGTCATTGAGGAGTTGTTCGTGCACGATACATTGTCGTTAGGTAAGCACACAGAGTACCCTAAGTCCTACGCCCCCGAGGTCTTGGATGCAATTCCGCGCGCCATGTCGCGAGAGGCTCTGGTGCGTGATTGGCCCGATAATACCCCTCAACCGCCCATGCATGGTCATGATGTGTGGCATGCCTATGAAGTGTCTTGGGTTAATTCGCGTGGAAAACCACTGGTCGGCTGTGTTACGCTTACCATACCATGTGCCAGTGAATTTATTGTCGAGTCCAAATCATTAAAACTGTACTTAAATTCATTGAATCAGCATGTGTTTACAGATGCTGAGACGCTGATTCAGTGCATTCAACGGGATGTATCCAACGTGGTGGGGCATGAAGTCGAGGTGGTGTTGTTTGATGTTGAGGCCGCCATGCGGTCAGTCACCATTGATGTCCACTCAGAGTGGATCCTGCTTGACGCGCTCGACATTGAAGTGACCCATTATCAGGTGACACCGGATGTATTAGCGGCACAAGGCGTTGAGGTGACAGAAGGCGTGTATTCTCATTTGTTGCGTTCCTCCTGCCCTGTAACTGATCAGCCTGATTGGGGCAGCGTGTTTGTGTATTATCAAGGCGCTCAGATTGAACATGAGGCCTTGTTGAAATACATTGTGTCGTATCGCAATAATCAGGAATTCCATGAGCAGTGCGTTGAACGCATGTTCATGGATATTTGGCAAAGATGTCAGCCAACACAACTGATTGTGGCAGCATCGTATATGCGCCGAGGCGGGATTGACATAAACCCGATTAGAACCAGTTCAGACAGTCTGAGCTTTAATTTTCCATTAATATCAAGACAGTAATTTTAGATGGCCAGTATGAAAGACGGAGCAATTAAATTCTTACAACTCATTATCCTTTTATTGGTGATAGGCGGATTGTTGGCGTTTGCCTTTTTGAATATCAACAACAAGCGCGTGAAGATTGGCGCAGAGCCTGCAAAAAAGGTGGAATCAGCGAGTAACTTATCGCCTAAAGATGCGAAAGAATTTAAAAAAGTACACAAGACCATTATGTTGGTGTTGAACTCCAAATCCGATTCAAAAGAAGAAGTGAATAAAGCCATTGAAGCCTTAGAGGCGTTGGTGAAGTTGGACTACGCACCTGCACAAAATGATTTAGGTATGATGCATTTACAAGGCATTGCAATGCCTGTGAACAAAGAAAAAGCAGCGTATTGGGTGTCGCGTTCCGCAAAGCAAAAAAACCCAGAAGCCTTGTATAACTTAGCCACCATGTACATGTTCGGTGATGGCTTTAAAAAGAACCCAGACAAAGCGCTGAAGATTTTAAAAAGTGACTTATTGAAAGATTACGACGACGCCTTGGC
>JBCDEX010000238.1:0-1860 GCA_039178995.1 Pseudomonadota bacterium
AATTGTCGACGGCAACCAGTCGATTATTGGTTTCATGATTGAAAGCCACATCAACGCAGGCAACCAAAAAGCATCGAATGACATGAAATACGGCGTATCCATCACCGATGGCTGCATTGACTGGGAAACAACTGAGCGCAGCATTCGCGCGATGAGAGACGCATTGAAAGACGTTTTGCCATCACGCAATCAAAGGGCTTGAGAACACGCCCACTTACGAAACTCAGCTGGCTCATTGCATCGCAATAAGCCAGCTTTTTTATGTTTATGCCCGTCTGTATGGTCATCCGTTGCGCCTTAATGCGTGTCTCTTAAATTTTTTGACTCAAACCACAGACTCGCTTACTGTCAACCTATACCGACTCAATTAAACAAGTACAGATCCAATTAAACAGGAAATAATGTCATGGACAGCACTTCACCAATCGCTTCAAAGCCCGTCAGTGAATCAAAAATCGATTCGCATGTGTATCGGATTTTTCCAAATGATTTGAACTCGCACAAAACGGTGTTTGGCGGCCAAGTCATGGCCATTGCAGATCGTCTTGCACTGGTGGTAGCTGAACGACACAGTGCGCACATCTGCGTGACTGCATCGCTGGATTCGGTTCATTTTTTAGCGCCGGCTAAGGAAGGCGATACTCTGGTGTTTTCAGCAGCGGTCAATAAAGCATGGAACAGCTCCATGGAAATTGGCGTGCGCGTCGAAGCAGAGAATAGTCGCACCGGCAAACACAAGCACATTGTCTCGGCCTACTTCACATTTGTTGCGCTTGATGAGAACAATCGCCCCGTTCAGGTACCGCAATTAATCCTCGAAACCGAGGACGAGCGAAAACGCTATGAAGCTGCAGAAATTCGTAAGCAAGGCTTACTCAAAACCAGAGGCACTATGAAAGAGTCGGGCTTGAAATAAACCGTCACGCCAAGGTCTATTGTTTAGCAGCTTTCAGTTCTTGATCGGTGCGCTTAAAGAGCTCTGACGGCGTCATTAAGAACTCTTTGGTGCTGTCGCATTGAGAGGCGATCGTATCCTCTTTTGAATAACCCGACACGCCAAAACGCACATCCAAGTCAACAACAACGTCGTCCACTTCAAATGGAACCCCTTCAATAAGGTACTGCAATCGAGACGTCAGCACCGAGGCATTTTCTGGTTCCGTTTCGGGTAAGGCGATGATGAACATTTCCCCTGTGTAGCGAAACACAGAGTCAATACCTAAACGCACCACCGAGTTCACTCGACGCACAAATTCAACCAGTACCTGATCACCTACTCTATGACCATATTGATCATTAATTGATTTAAAATTATCGATGTCGCACATGGCGATTGAAATTGGATGCTTATAACGTATCGCACGCTTAAATTCTCTCTCGATCTCAATGTCATAGGCCGCTCTATTTTTTGCGGTCGTTAAGCTGTCTTGAAGCGCTAATTTCTCTAACGCTCTGTTCTTTTCATGCAGTCGGTGGTCAAAATCTAAGATCCGTTTTGCTGAATTCAAACGTGCCAATAGCTCAACGTAGTCATAGGGTTTTGTTAAATAATCATCTGCTCCCGCACTGAGGCTGTCGATCATTTCTTGCTTTTGCGTCATTTTATTGAGCAAAATAATGTAGGAATACGATCTGTCTGAAAACGAACGAATGTGACGGCTCAATGCAAGCCCATCCACATTTGGCAGATTTCTGTCCATCAACACCAACGAATAGTGATTGTCTTGGATCAGATCAAATGCCTCTTGCCCATCACCCACTAATTTTACTTTAAAACCCTCAACTTCCAATAATTTTTGAAGCACCACAGCGCTTATACGATCTGGATCAACCAATAAAACAGACCAACCATTGGCAAAG
>JBCDEX010000239.1:0-1840 GCA_039178995.1 Pseudomonadota bacterium
AACAGACATATGATAGTTTAGCTTCACTCACTTTGCTCGCTCAATTCACTAAATAATTCAATAATTTAAACGGGGTCGATGCAGATCAACTCAATACCTACTTAACCAACCCTTGAACAACGTGTATGTGACCGTCTTTCATATCAAATGCATAGGTATCGATCGTCGCATCGCCCACTTTAGGTAACGCCAGCTTGACCTTTTTTTCGGTCAGCTTAGACACAAAGGCATTCAAAAGAAGGTCTTTAGCGCCATTCATCAATTCAGGACTGATCGGAATAAAGGACAGTATCGAAGCTGCGCTGATATTAATGTCTGGCACACCATCCAAACTCAACCACAAGGCGTTCTCTTTTAGCTCCAACGCCACATTCATACGTACATCCACGCCAACTGCAAACAAAGAACCACTGCCAAACTCACCTTTTGAGTTACGCAGCTGCACTGCCAGCTCCATATTATTAAAGACTGCTGACGCACGATTCACACCGTTCGCAGAACGCATCACAACATATCCCGGCGACGACGGCGTTAACGATACCCGCATTTTCTCAGAGGCACTGACCGCATCATCTGGCGTCACACCAAATGCAATATGCTTACCCGTTGCCGTAATGTGCGTCATTCCTGAATGATACGCCGCTAACAACGACTGATTGATCACATTGGCATTAACCGCCAATGCCAAACTGTCGTTCGGGTTATCTGGATCATCACGTAAATCTGGTAATGACGAATCCACATAAATCGAACCCAACGCAGGAGACACTCCTTCTGCCACTGTTGACGACACTGCGCCTGAAAAATCGACGAGTATCTCGCCCTCATTCGCGCGTATTGACTCTGGAATGGCTTTCAATGACATGGTGCCGCCCGTCGGCAACGCCAGATCTTCATCCACCGCCACAATTAAATTGCTGAACTGTTGCGCCAATAAGCGCTCCATCGTGCCTTTAATCATACCTGACACCAAGCTTTGCAGCCCCACACCGTTTGCAAAATTCATCAACGCAGACAGCGCACCTGATGAGAACGTACCGCTGGCTGCATACGCACCACTCAGTGACAAATCAAAATCAGACCCCATGCTCAACGACACTTTGCCTTTATCAACTGAGAAATTCATATGCCCTGACGCCACAGCAGACTTAAAACCTAAGTCTGTATTGGTATGCCCCCATGCGCTCCAATATGACCAGCACCCTGTATTTTTTCGATCGCCTCCAGCAACACCGCCGTCATTGCAATTACGCACATGCGTGGTGCCGTGCTGACGCATATTATTCAATGTCACATTGACATAAATTCCGCCGTCTTTAATGGTCATCTCCTCTAACGACATACTGTCGATTGTGATTTTTTCGACATCAATCATCCACGCATCACCCGCCATGCGAGCCCAACATCCGACAAAATAACAGCCGTCACCAATCAAACTGGTGTAAAAGCCACCACGAAGATCATTCATAATCACTGGATCAACATCCAACTCTTGAGTCACGCCTTCAATGTCACCCATTTCCTCTGCCAACATATCCAGTAACGGCTGACCAATACGCAACTTAAAGGTATCCATGTTATCGCCACTGCTTAAATACGTGACCTGACTCTTAAACCCAAGCGTATCTTCCGCTTCAAACTTATACAGACGACTCACCGGAAGCGTTGCATCAAACGCACCGCTCACCGACACGTCAACCTGCAAACCGTTCACCCACAGCGAGCTCACACCCGACGGATCCAATGCCTGACCTTTAACAGACACTTGTTCAGCCGTTCTCACCACGCTTGAAATAGACACAACTGGACCGCTGGAATCCACGTAAAATTTAACTTTTGG
>JBCDEX010000240.1:0-1820 GCA_039178995.1 Pseudomonadota bacterium
CTGAATATCCACTTGTTTAAATGCATTGCGCATCCAATTCCGTTTCCGCACCAACTTATTGTAGATCACAATGATAACGACCAGCGGTAAAACAAGGGTAACCAATAAGAAAACCAAAATATCCATCGCGGTGCGTTCCTTTTTATTCAAAATATAAGGCATTTTTAGTATAGCAAATAACTCCGATCGCGCTGATCAAGCAAAGTATCAAGTCAATTCAAGACTTTAAATCCAGAGCTTGATGTTTGCGTTTACTGAAACCACTGGGACAAAATAATAAGCATTAGGCAACGGACATGTTCACGCGTGATTTAGCGTCTCCGAAACGCCAATATGTTGTCTTCATTTAAAACCATGCTCGTGACGTGACATACCGATTCATAATCGTTGCTCCCACTCAAGAGGCCAGAACGAAGAACCAAACATTTTCTTGATATACCCTTATAGGGTATACTATAATGGCATCATGAAATTCATAATCATCATGATATTAGCACTCCCATACACCGTATTTGCTAGGCCAGTGTCCTATCCAGATAGCTGGACGATCATGCAGCAAAATAACTCGGATGAACATCGCCTGCATCTGCATTATTCGCCCAATGCCTCTAATTCTCTCGGCATCGTGATACGGCAATTTAAAGAGCATAACGACAAAACGCTCAGTTCCGCTGTGCAATGGAATCATCTCCTCGCACGGCGAAATGCACCAAGGTCACAAGCAAACGTTTATTCCAAATTGCAGGTGGGCATCAACGACGAATTTGATGACACAGTATACGCTCAGTGGAACCTATCCAGTGACTGGGAAACACGTCGCGTGTTCACAGCCCATGACGCAAAACTTCTCGTTCATCGGAATGACGTCGTTACTGAGCAATCGTTACGATTAGGCGTTGCGCCGTATCTGGGTGACTATGGCGATCTGCATACCTGGCTGATGGTGAATGTTGATCATACGCCATCAAACACGGATAAAGTGACGGTCACACCGTTGATCAGGTTATTTAAAGGAAACTACTTAGTCGAAATTGGCGTAAGTGACGATGGCGACGCATTGGTTAACTGGATCATTCGACTTTGAATTATTGAACCCAAACTTAAGTACTCTAGGAGGTACCATCATGAAAAAACCACTGTTAGCGCTCGCATTGATGTTATTTGGATTTTTGTCCGTTGCCACAGCCGCGCCAGCGACAAATAATACCGCGGTTAACACACCCCAACCAGCGAAACAATCCAACGCCGTGA
The DNA here is from genome assembly GCA_039178995.1 of Pseudomonadota bacterium. Lineage (GTDB taxonomy): Bacteria > Pseudomonadota > Gammaproteobacteria > Pseudomonadales > JBCDEX01 > JBCDEX01. Next base: position 1,252 of record JBCDEX010000240.1, read on the forward strand.
AACCAACCATTCATGTCAACGTCAAAGGCATGGTGTGCGATTTTTGCGCACGGGGGTTAGAACGTATGTTTAAAAAAAGGGCCGAAGTCGATTCCATGGATGTCGATTTAGCCAACAATTTAATCGCCCTTCACTTAAAGAATGGCCAAACACTGAACGATGAAGTTATCCACAAAATTGTCACCGATAACGGCATTGCTGTGACGACGATTCATAGAACCACCAGCCCAGCCACTGAAGCCACTAAAACGACCTTACACACTAAGGCAAATCAAGCAGCGCCTGAAAAAAATATAGAACACACTCATGACCATCAATCTAACATGCATTCCAAGCATCAATAATTCGCGGGTATTTTTATGAAACCATTCATTGATTGCCTCACTTTATTTGCGTCCACTTCAACGCTGGTATGCTGCGCATTGCCCGCGTTATTGGTTACGTTAGGAGCCGGCAGCGTCATGGCATCGCTCGCCAGCAACGTACCAGGATTGATTTGGCTCTCTGCGCATAAAGTCGCCGTGTTTTGCATGGCCGGGGTGATGTTAATATTGGGCGGTGTATTGCAG
>JBCDEX010000241.1:0-1798 GCA_039178995.1 Pseudomonadota bacterium
CGCCTTGATGCTTTAACACCGACTCCAACGCATCAAGCCATTCTTGGGTCTCAATGGGGTCTTTATCGGATAATGGATCTGGAAATATATGCTCATCAGTAGGCAGAGTGGAATCGGTCATTTAGCTCCTCACGGTTAGCGCTCTCTAGCTATTAATATCAAGTATAGTCGATATATATTATATTTATTTACATAGCAAGACAACGACTTAAATGGTCAAATCACACGCCCTCAATCCATCTTGGTCGGCGTCAACCAATAAATCGCTTGCTGTTTTTTCCATGCCTGCTGCGTCGCACGCTCACTCGTCACCTTATTGGGTTGTGGTTGCGCTGTGAATTTCAACGTTCTCGACGCATTTGGATTGGCGACCACCTTCTTAAAGAATGCCTTCCAATCAGCTAGACTAACGCTGTGAACTTCTCGAGCCAGTGTTTGGTTGTAATCGAACGGCTGACCGAGCGCGATGCTTGACCACAGTTTAATCGTTTGTTCATTAAGCGAGGTGCTCGGCAACAGCAACTTCGTCATCACCGCATTCTTGATTTTCTCAAACTCTGGTTGTTTCATCGACGAATCAATGTGCGCCTGGGCATTGGTCAGAAACAACGACACTGCGGCATCCAACTGCTCAGCCGAGGCTCTGTTGGACTGCACCAAGAATGACAACCCTGGCACATTCAAGTTGGCAAAATAGCTTGCGCGCACCAAATAACCCAACTGCTGTTCCGTTCTCATTTGATTGTAAAACAACGGATCCAACAACTGCCCTGCTATTTGGAACAACGCATGGTCTTTGACCGACTCACTGTCCGCTTGTATGTAACGCAAATATGCCGTGTCGCTGTGACTCGTGCCAATAGACCATATCGGCGCAGGTGTCTGCCCGTTCTCCGTTACAGGCACCTGCATGACACCAACCCGTCTGGCGGGTTTTGATTGCTTAGGCAGTACCGCTTGAATGGAAGCTCCCATGATATGGGCTTGCTGCTCTGACACATTGCCGTTAATCAAGGCTTTGGCATACGTTTGTTGCCAAAACGACGCAATGTAGGCAATCAAGTCATCCCGTGTCACACTCTCTAATGCGGCTAATTTTTGATCGTCACTGTAGAATGGGGTTTGGATCATGGATTGAAATAACGTGAAGGCGCGCATAAACGGTTTTACAATCTTTCCATTTTTTAACGCCAGTCGATACTCATTTTTCAAACTGGTAAAACGAGCCGCATCAATGTCGGTCAATTTGATTTGCTTTAACACTTCCGCCATTAAGTCACTCTGCTTGTCACTAAAACCTGACAAGTTCAGTGACAAGCCACGCTGATGGTTTTCAAAGTATACCTGCAATCCGGTTAAATGCGCATCGTAGAACTCTTCGTTGAGGGCATCATTCAGCAAGAGAGGATACAGCGCGTTTAACACCGCATGTTGAGCATCTTTCGATGCCTGCTGCGCATAAAATCGTACAAATATATTCGCTTTTGGTTTGTTAAATTCATTGCCTGCCATCTTCCACAATTCGACATTGTCTGTTTTCAACAACGCATACGGCTGCGTCTTCTTCGCTCCTTTGGTGTTTTGAAGCGTGAAGTCCTCAACCAAGTATTTATTCTTCTTTGGCATCACAATGCGATCGTTCAAACCAGCTTGCTTCCAACGTGTCACGACCGACGCATCAACCGATTGAATCGAATAAGGCGCTTTGTACCAAGTGGTGGTCGTACTCGAAGTCTCTTTAGGTGACACCACCTGAACCAACATATTATCCGGATTCAACTCAGCCAATGCTTCCCTC
>JBCDEX010000242.1:0-1782 GCA_039178995.1 Pseudomonadota bacterium
CGCTTTTTTAATGGGTAGCCAGAGGGTGTTGTTATGAGGGTGGGTAAAAAGAAGCTCGGTGTGTTGATGGTGTTGTTGTTGACTGTGGCGTGCGGTCAAAAACAGTCGGAGACGCATGCGTCTCATGCAGCGATGAAGCAAGGGGCTGATCATGCTAAGTTTGTGGTTAGCGATGCGTGGGTGCGATTGGTGCCTGGCGATAAGACGGCGGCGTATTTCACATTTAAAAACAACACCGCGGTAGAGGTTAACTTGACCGGTGTGCATATGGATGGCGTGAAAAATGTGCAAATTCATGAAACCATTGCAGAAGATGACATGATGTCGATGCGTCAAATAGAGTCGGTGGCTGTGCCCGCGAACACAGAGGTTTATTTCGAAGCAGGTGGCAAACATGTTATGTTGATGGGTGTCTCGAAGCGCTTGCGTGAAGGCGAGCAGATGAGCGGTACGGTCACTTTAGATGGTCATGAATCAGTGTTGTTTGATGCAACGGTGCGTTCGAGCCAACCTAGACATTTGGGTCATCAGCATTAAGTGAGTGTGTTTGCGATGGGTATGCGAATTGCGGGCGCTCATAGGTGTCCGCATTGTAATTTATGCTAGTTGATCAATGAGTGCACTGTATTGTTGTTGCGTTAAGCGTGGTCCGAATTGGGTGACCACCTTTGATGCGGCGAAGCAGGCGAACTCTGCACTTTTTTGGAGTCCCATTTTGTTTAGCGTTGCATGTAAGTAGGCGCCTGCAAACATGTCTCCTGCGCCGTTTGTATCAATGGCAGACACGGATGGGCTGGCTGCGTGGTGACGTTGTTCGCCATCCCATGCAATGACGCCATTGGCGCCCAGCGTGATCGCATAGTGCCCCGTATAGTTTTTCAAAACGCGTTCAGCATCTTCGATTGTGTTTGAGTCCGTCCACGAGAGCGCTTCTTGCTCGTTACAAAATACGATATCCACTTTGTCGCCAAACATATCCGTGAGTTCGTCTTTGAATCCAGCAACAATTCCAGGATCGGATAAGCTTACCGCAATCAATGTGCCGGACTTTTGCGCATGTTGGATCATTGTTTTGGCGCACTCTTTTCCCGTGGGTGACGTGACCAAATAGCCTTCAATATAGACGCATTGAGTGTGTTCGATGGCGCTTAAATTGAGCAGATCAGCTGATAGGGTTTCGCTCGCGCCTAAGTAGGTGTTCATGGAGCGTTCGGCGTCTGGTGTGGTGAGTACCAAGCATTTCCCGGTCGTGCCATCGGTTAATTGATGTGCGCTCAAGCTGTCAACGCCTGCTTGGGCAAGCTCTTTGAGGTAAAAATGACCGTCTGTATCGTCGGCTACTTTACCTGTGAAATGGCAAGGTGTGCCAAAGTAGCTGGCGGCAATGATGCTGTTGGCCGCGGAGCCTCCGCCTGAGCGTTTGAATGTGTGTTGAGTGTCACTGAATGCATTGAGAATTTCTGCTTGTCGTGCGTCGTCAACCAGCGTCATTAAGCCTTTTTTGATTCCGAGCGCGTTAATTTGTTCGTCTGTGGCGGCGATTTCTGTATCAACCAGAGCGGCGCCGAGACCATAAATTCCATATTGTTTCATTGTGATTTCCGATTAGCGTGGCTTGTATATTGTAAGTATTGTAAGCAGGCTATAATAATAGCCTATTTGGATTAGAATGCGTTTAATAATATAATTGACAGTTAAAAGTATCATAAGATGGTAGAATGCGCGCGGTAAAATTGATTTATATACGGGTAATGGATAGTGGCACCTTCAAAGAAGTCTAAA
>JBCDEX010000243.1:0-1748 GCA_039178995.1 Pseudomonadota bacterium
ATACACATTAGGATAACGAACCGCAGGTGACACCGATGCAAAATATACTTTATTAGCGCCCGCTTCTAAGACCATTTCAATCAATTGACGGCACGTTGTACCGCGAACAATCGAGTCATCAACCAGCAAGACGTTTTTGCCTTCCAACTCAAGCCGAATCGCATTCAACTTCTGACGCACCGATTTCTTGCGTTGTTGCTGTCCGGGCATGATGAACGTACGACCTATGTAACGATTTTTAATCAACCCTTCTCTGAATTTAACGCCCAAACCTTGCGCCAATGCTTGGCCTGCAACACGCCCTGTATCAGGCACTGGAATGACCACATCGATGTCATGATCTGGACGCTCGCGTAAAATTTTATCCGCCAGCTTTTCACCCATACGCAAACGCGACTTGTACACCGACACCCCGTCAATAATCGAATCAGGACGTGCAAAGTACACAAATTCAAACACACATGGGTGCAACGACGGAGACGTCGAACATTGTTGAGTGTGCAACACCCCGTCCATATCGACATACACACCTTCACCTGGTTCAACGTCTCTAACCAGAGAATAACCCAGCGCATCCAATGCAACCGATTCAGAGGCAATCATATATTCTTTCTTGCCGTTGTCCGCCACACGCTCGCCAAAACACAGAGGACGAATGCCATTAGAGTCTCTGAAACCAATCAAACCATGATTGGCAATCATCAGCACCACAGCGTACGCACCACGGCAGCGTTTATGGACCGCTGAAATGGCATTAAAAATATCTGATTTATCCAAGCGTTTCTGTTTGCTCTCATGCAATTCATGAGCAAACACATTCAGCAATACTTCCGAGTCAGAGTCGGTATTTAAATGTCGTAAGTCGGTTTGAAACAGTTCCTCACTGAGTTCAAGTGCATTGGTTAAATTGCCATTGTGCGCAAAACTGAGTCCGTACGGCGAGTTCACATAAAATGGTTGCGCCAACGACAACGAACTGCCTCCGGCAGTTGGATAACGTAAGTGCCCAACCCCCATGTTTCCGTTCAAACGTTCCATGTGACGCTCATAAAACACGTCGCGTACCAAACCCAATCCTTTACGTTGATGAAACGTACCGCTCTCATTCGTCACCACACCCACCGCGTCTTGACCTCGGTGCTGCAGAACAATGAGCGCATCGTATATGTCTTGATTGACGGAAGTCTGAGCGCTTATACCAACAATACCGCACATACTAATAACCTCGTAAAGTGACTGTTTTATCATTGAGCGCATTAAACGCACGCAATGCAGTTAACAAGTGAGCATTGCGCTCGTGACAAACGCTCGTAACTGAATGTTTAAGAATCAGGCGTGAATCGAAGCATCAACGATTTGAGCTTAAAATCTCGATCCAGTGCTTGCTTCATTTTCGATAACTTTGCTTTGTCCATGCTTGGGCCTGCGTACACTCGTACTCGAGAGCCAACAGAGGTGCTGACCTGTTTTGAATACGCTTTGTAACCTTTGCTCTTTAACTTAGCAACAAATGCCTGGGCACGTTGATCGTCTTCAAAGCTAGCCACTTGCAATGTCCAACTGACGGGAACCCCTTTTGTATCAACGGAGGCTTTTTTCGTTTTCTTGGTTTTTTTGGGTTGTTCAGGCTCTTTAGGCTTTTCTTCAACGCGCTCAATCGGGTACTGTGTCGGAGCGATTTTCGGTGTGTCGGCCACCTTAGGTTCTTTGTTACGACGGATGGCCTCTTCCGCCTCTTGAATATTGGC
>JBCDEX010000244.1:0-1743 GCA_039178995.1 Pseudomonadota bacterium
GATTCAAATAAATGTATTTCCTGCGCCGTTTTTTGGCTCATCGGCAAATACAAAGTCAGATACGCGATTCTTCATATAGGCCATGTCACCCCATGCACTATTAAATGCCCAGGCTTTTTTCATGAAAATGTGCAAATCCATTTCCCACGTATAGCCCATTGCACCGTGTGCTTGGATGCAGTTTTTAGCGGCTAAATCGGCCGCTTCACACGCCGACAATTTGGCGTGTGCTACATACAAAGGCGAGCGTGCATCACCGTAACACAGCGCATACGCTGCACGATATACTGGCGCTTTTGCGTATTCCAACTTACACGCCACATTCGCCATGCGGTGTTTCACCGCTTGGAATGACCCAATTGGCTTACCAAACTGCGTTCTGTTCGCGGTGTAATCAACGGTCAAGTCGAGCATGCGCTGAGTCAGGCCCAGTGCTTGTGCCGCAACGCCTAACGCACCGCTGTAAAAGGCCAGTTCAGACAAGCATTTTGCTGTGTCTTTCTTCGCCACTACTTCAGCGTTGTCTTTATCAAAATCAAACGCAAACAAACGTCGGCTTGGATCCACGGATTCATTGAACCGCAACTCCAGCTCTTTCGAGTTCACCATGAAGAATTCACCGTTGCGCTCAATAAACAGCAAGTCCGCAACATGCAAATCTTCGATGAACTCCTGGCCTTCGAGCGCCACAATAACGACTGCTTCTCCTTGAACGATCTTAGGCAGCCATTCTTTATTGATCTCTTCGTTGTTGAGCTTCAAAAGGAACGGCACCGCAACCATAACGTTGTGTACCAACGACTCAGGCAAAGCAACATAGCCACACTCTTGCGCCAACAAAATGAAATCCACAATGGTTAAGCCCAAACCACCAAACTCTTCTGGTACAGTCATGCCAGCTAAGCCCAATTCAGCAAGTTGCACCCATGTCTCTGAATTACGACCAGTCTCTGAATCCCATTGTTCACGGTGTTTTTGAGGCGTAATTTCATTGACGAGGAACTTATGAACCTCTTCTTGGAACATTAACTGATCTTGTGTAAACGTAAAATCCATCGTGTTGTCTCACCCTTTGTTACGGTCGATTGTCTGAATAATGAGGGTTTTATTTTCTTGGCATACCCAGCATGCGTTCTGCAATGATGTTGCGCTGTATTTCGTTTGTGCCCGCATAAATTGGTCCCGACTGTGCAAACAACCAGCCGTCTAACCATGAGCCCACACCAACCGCATCAGGTGCATGTGGCAATAACTCGGCGCGTGCGCTCAAAATGGTCATGGCCGTCGCATGCGTGTGATGATCCAGCTCAGACCAAAAGATTTTATTGGTTGATGACTCAGCACCAATTTTACCGCCTTGAATCAAACGACATGCGGTTTGGTAGGTGGTTAACGCATACGCTTCTGCGTCTAAATACGCTTTGATCACCGCGTTTCGGACACCGGGGTCACGATCGGCGCTGTGCTGATTTGATTTATACAATTCCACCAAACGGCGTGCAGACTCTTGGAAACGTGCAGGGCTTCGCAGCATTAAACCGCGCTCAAAACCAGCCGTTGCCATCGCCACTTCCCAACCTTTGTTTTCTTCGCCCAATAGGTTTTCTGCCGGCACTTCAACGTTGTCGAAGAAGATTTCTGCAAATCCAGCTAAGTTTTGCCGAGAATCAGCAATAAGAATGATCCCCCATTTAGTTAGCTAATAATAATAATTTTTGGGGTTTAACGACGCACCAACTGCCA
>JBCDEX010000245.1:0-1731 GCA_039178995.1 Pseudomonadota bacterium
AATTTAACTTTGTACCGTTATTCATAGAATCAGCTGATGAATATAACTGTTGCTGTGGATGTCATGGGGGGCGATTTTGGCCCTTGCATCACCATTCCTGCGTCGATTGCGTGCTTGAAAAAAAATCCCCAATTACGCATATCGTTTGTGGGCGACGTTGATCAAATTAACGCTCAACTTAACCAGCACGCATACAAAGATGTCTCTTCTCGAATTTTATTCGCCACTCCATTAGAAGTTCCTTCCCATCGCGCTAATGAATCGGGTTCACCTGATTATTCTTCCGACAGTATCTTGCAAGGCATTGAATTGTTGTGTGAATCACAGGCTGATGCGTTTGTCAGTGCTGGCGATACTGCGACATTGTTGACCAGCAGCACGTTTAAATTAAAACGAATACCGGGTGTGTTGCGTCCAGCCATTTGCTCTGCAGTACCCAGTGAACAAGGTTTGTCGTTGTTATTAGATGTAGGTGCCAACTTAGAATGCTCCGCAGGTAACTTGCATCAATTTGCGATTATGGGCAACGTACTCGCGCAATCCATATTTAATACTCGGTCTCCACGAGTGGCGTTGTTAAATGTAGGGGTTGAAGAAACCAAGGGCACTCAAAAAACAAAAAATGCGGCCGAATTGCTAGAGCGTGACAGCCAGCTGAATTACATCGGTTACATTGAAGGGTTGAATTTATTTTCAGGTCAAGCGGATGTGGTGGTGTGCGATGGTTTGACTGGGAATATTGCGCTGAAAGCGGGTGAAGGGGCTGCCTTACTTGTCACGCATACGATCAGTAAAAGTGTTGCTATGTCCAAGTTTAAGCAATTGGCAGCGGCGTTTACAGCGTCTGTATTTAAAGATTTGACCAATAAACTGAACCCACAAAATTTTAATGGCGCCGTATTGTTAGGTGTTCAAGGGGTGGTGATTAAAAGTCATGGGCATGCCGATATGGTTGGTTTTAAACATGCAATAGAACGAGCCATGTATGCCGTTGAAGCTGACTTAATAGGGAGCATTGCGAGACATTTTTCGTTAGCGAGTGAACTCACCACACATAATAATGAATAATTTACTGATATAGGAGTCATTCATGACATTTTCTTCTCAAAGCATTGCCATCGTGACGGGTGCAAGCAGAGGCATTGGCAAAGCCATCGCATTAAAACTCGGCTCCATGGGTGCTTCGGTGATTGGCACTGCAACAACTGAACAGGGCTCAGAAAACATCAGTGCATATATGAAAGAAGCGGGTATTGTTGGTGAAGGTCGTTGCTTGCAAGTTCAGGATGTCGAGTCAATCACGGGGTTTGTTAAATCGGTTACCTCGGATTGGGCAGCACCCACAGTACTGGTCAATAATGCGGGCATTACTCGTGATGATTTGTTAATGCGAATGAAAGCAGATGACTGGCAATCTGTAATCGATACCAATTTGAATGCGGTGTTTCATTTGTCAAAAGCGTGTATTAAAGGCATGACAAAAGCACGCTGGGGACGAATTATCAATGTCAGCTCGGTGGTTGGACAAATGGGTAATGCAGGGCAAGTGAACTATGCTGCGTCCAAAGCTGGAGTAGAAGGGTTTAGTCGGGCGCTGGCAAAAGAAGTGGGTGTTCGAAACATTACAGTGAACTGCATTGCTCCTGGCTTTATCGAGACGGACATGACCGCTGATTTGAATGAAGATCACAAGGAAGCGATGCTAAAACAGGTATCGGTAGGGCGTTTGGG
>JBCDEX010000246.1:0-1683 GCA_039178995.1 Pseudomonadota bacterium
GCCAGCGTGGCATTCGATGGCGCAACCAACCCCACAAACAACTCTTCCAAGCGGTTTGCTTTGTTGCGTAAACTCATGACCTCAATGTCTTGCTCGCTTAATGCTGCAAATACGGTATTGAGCGCAATGCTCTTGTCTAAGGTCACTTCCAACTGGCGACGGTCAATTGCTTCGACACGGAACTCGCTACTCTCAACGGAGGCTGGCAAATCGTGTTTCACATCCAACACAAAGGTCTCTTGCTGTAATTGAGACAACAATGCCTGCATGGATGAATTATGCGCAATACACCCTTTATCAATGATCGCTATGTTTTTACACAAGTACTCGGCTTCTTCTAAGTAATGCGTGGTCAAAATAATGGTCGTTCCCTGATCATTAATGCCGCGTAAAAACTCCCACATTGAACGTCGTAATTCGATGTCCACACCGGCTGTCGGCTCATCAAGAATAAGCAACTTAGGTTCATGAACCAACGCACGCGCAATCATTAAACGACGTTTCATACCACCCGACAACGCACGCGAGACGGTATCACGCTTATCCCATAAGCCAAGTAAGGTTAAATATTTTTGAGCACGTTCACGCGCAATCGATTCGGGAATTCCGTAGTAGCCTGCTTGAGTGATGACGATGTTTTGTACTTTTTCAAACTGATTGAAGTTGAACTCTTGCGGCACAATGCCGATGTGGTTCTTAACCGCTGGAAAATCGTCATCAATGCTGGTGCCAAAAACGCGCACATCACCACCGCTCTTGTTGATCAAGGACGATATAATGCCTATTGTCGTTGATTTACCTGCACCGTTGGGGCCCAACAGTGCAAAAAAGTCACCTGGGGCGACACTCAAATCAATGCCCTTAAGCGCAGAAAATCCATTGTTATAAGTTTTGCTCAAACCCGTTATGTCGAGTGCGTTTGTCATAATCCACCTTGAAATTACATCTCGTAATCGAGGCGACTATTTTATGCTTGTTAAACAAAAATTAATATCATTTGTTTAAATTGTTTACCATTGATGTTTGCCTGCACACACAATCCAGCGTGTGATCATTAACCATGCCTGATGCTTGCATAAACGCATAGCAAATTGTACTGCCGACAAACTTAAACCCCTCTGACTTAAGCGCTGCGCTCATCGCATCGCTTTCAGATGAGGTGCTGGGCACCTCTGAATGGCATGTCCAATGATTGATGCTGGGGGCACCGTTCACAAACTGCCAAAGATACGCCGAAAAATCGCATCGTTGGCTGATGGATAGATAGCACGACGCATTGTTCACCAAGGCATGCACTTTCAAGCGATTCCGAATGATACCCGGGTCTTGCAGCAAGGCGTCAATCTTGGTCTGGTCATACCCGCTCATGATCGAGGGATCAAGCCCGTCGCATACGGTTCGATAATGCGCGCGCTTTTTCAACACGGTAATCCAGCTCAACCCCGCCTGCATCCCTTCTAAGCACAGCATTTCAAAGAGCTCAAGCGAATCTCTGGTCGGTACACCCCACTCCGTGTCATGGTATTCAATGTACAGCGGATCGTCCGTAACCCATTGACAACGAACAATATCTCCTGACGAGCTGTGTACTGACATATCCTCTCCATCTAAATAACGCGCATGACACACCCCACCAACCTCGCACATGACCGTTATACGTGTCTTTTAAACCTCGGACCCTCC
>JBCDEX010000247.1:0-1620 GCA_039178995.1 Pseudomonadota bacterium
ACGATGCAGGCATCCCCGTCACCGATCTCTGCCGTGAACACGGCATGAGCAGCGCCAGTTTTTATAAATGGCGCGCAAAATATGGCGGTATGGATGTATCTATGATGAAAGAATTGAAAGAGCTACGCGCTGAGAACTCTCGTCTTAAGAAGATGAGAGTGGCGATTGCGCACTGCGATGCATGCGCCATAGCGCTTTGTGCGACGCCAGGTTGGGCACCCAAGGTGAGTGGCACACGGCGTTGAGAGTGATCGTTTAACAGTCGCATTAACGTCATCGTTTTGGGCGCTGTCACTGGGCGTGAATACATCGAATTGATTGTGCGCATGCGATATGAATTTGCATGTGTATAAACGCGTGTCGGTACGAGCGTTTCTTGAAAGCCATCTAAGTCAAAATCTGATAATCTTCGCATTCCGTTATTAATCAACGAGTGTGTTCGTTATGATCAGACACGACCAGATCTCAATCCAAACCATTGCCGATGAATTGGCCAACTTACTGGCGCCGTTTGAGTCTGGGTTGGCTGCTCATGGTCTACGTCGACATAAGCTCATCCTGCATGTGGGCACGCCCAAAACGGGCACGACCAGTCTGCAAACGTATTTTGAAAAACGTCAGCGCAAGCTTCGCAGTAAGGGCATTTTGTACCCTCACAACATCCGACAGTTGAACAGCCCGAGTGCTCCGAAGCATCAGTGGATTGAAAAAAATCTCGTCACCACGCACGTTGATTTCTTCTTAGAAAACATCAAAAACGTCATCGCGCAAATCAAAGACGATACACACACGGTGATTCTCTCGTCGGAAGGCATTTACAATTATTGGTGGGATTTTCCCGATGAGTCTAAAGCGCTGCTGGGTGTGATGGGTAAGCTGTTTGATGTGCAACTGTGGGCATGGTTTCGCGAGCCGCTGAGCTTCATCGAAAGCTACTACAAGCAGTGCATACGCAACCCCGCCGTGGACAGCAACCCGTGCTACGGCACATCCTTAACGTTTGCTGAAATGCTCGACATTCCTTGGTTCGCGAAGCATTTGGACTACCAAGGGTTTGTCGCTGAATGTGAGGCCATATTTGGCGAGCACAGTGTGTCTGCGTTCGAATACCAAGGAGATGTAGTGCAACAAGTGATTAATAAGCTGGGTCTGCATACGCCTCACGACAACCCAACGCCGCGACAAAACAACAGCCTTAATGCGGCAACTGTTGAGCTGATGCGCATCCTCAATCGATATCCGATGACAGCCAAAGACAAAGAACGGCTCATACCGCATTTGAAGCAGATGAACCCGATTCTGCAAGGCTATTCAGAACCATCATTGATCGACGATGTGTCTAAAGAACGTGTTCTGACATTGAGTCAACGCATTCCAAGTGATTGATGTGGGCAGGGGTAAGTCCTAAGTATTTGCCTATCGACTGTGTTCTAAGTAATTGGTTTTTTTTTGTGATAAAGTTGAATGGATGTCTCACGCTGTTCAATACTTTTTTTCTTCAGTGTGCAATTATCATTCTGATCAAGGGCGTTAGACTCGCTCACATCATCCATTACTTTCGAAAGGACAATCAATGAAAATTTTTACCATACTTTGTTTGATTACGCTCATGCCTTTGAG
>JBCDEX010000248.1:0-1590 GCA_039178995.1 Pseudomonadota bacterium
AAACGATATTGATGATGAGTATTTGCGTCTATTGGACCAAGAACGAAACGACAAAATGAGAAAGCAGCATGGGGTGTCATCGGACAACGAAATGTTGAGCTTGCACAACAACACGGCCTAGTCTAGATAATTTGAGTTAACATGCCTGATTGCTTCACATACGCGCACAGAGAAAGAGTTCGATATGACTGATAAAGAGTTTGATCAAAAACAACTCGCAACACGTGCCATACGTGACGGTATCTCTCGCTCGCATGAAGGGGAGCACAGTGAGGCGCTGTTTATGACGTCCAGCTATGTATTTGAGAATGCAGAGCATGCGGCACATCGATTCTCTGGTGAAGAACTGGGTAATGTGTACTCACGCTATACCAATCCGACGGTGCGAGGGTTTGAAGAGCGATTTGCATCAATTGAGCAAGCACCTACTGCGGTAGCGACGGGTTCGGGTATGGCGGCTATCTTAAGTGTGATGATGACGTTCTTAGAAGCGGGCGACCGTGTGGTGTGTTCACAAAGCGTGTTCGGATCCACCATTTCGCTGCTCGAGAACTTCTTTAGAAAAATGTCGATCGACATCGATTATGCGATCATTGATGATCCAAGTTCATGGACGGAAACGGTGACCTCAAAGACAAAATTGGTGTTTGTTGAGACACCGTCCAATCCATTGAATCAGATTGCAGACCTTAAATTTTTGTCGCGCCTCGCCAAACAAAACAATGCACTTTTGGTTGTTGACAATACTTACTGCACGCCTATTATTCAAAGGCCTTTGGCCTTGGGCGCTGATGTGTCACTGTATTCCACGACGAAGTACATTGACGGTCAAGGCCGCTCACTGGGTGGTGTCGTGACCGGTTCTCAGGAATTAATGGATCGTGTGGTGGGGTTTGTGCGATCCGCAGGACCGAGTATGAGTCCATTTAATGCATGGCTGTGTTTGAAAAGTTTGGAAACGCTTGAATTAAGAATGTTGCGTCATGTCGACAGTGCGCTGAAGATTGCGAACTGGCTTGAGCAACACGAATCGGTGAGCGCGGTGTATCACAGTGGCTTACCATCGCACCCACAGTATGAATTGGCACAGCGTCAGCACATTGGCGGTCATGGATCGGCGGTTGTTTCATTTGATGTGACCGGCGACGTGACTTCAGCATGGCGTGTTATTGATGCGTTACGCATTTTTTCCATCACTGCTAACTTAGGCGATGCAAAGTCCACCGTGGTGCATCCTGCTACCACAACGCACAGTCGTGTCTCTCCAGAAGAGCGGGCAGCGGTTGGGATCAAAGAGTCACTGGTTAGACTGTCGATTGGTCTTGAAGCATGTGACGATTTAATCAATGACTTATCTCAGGCATTGAAACAGTTATAGCCTCATACACTAAGCCCAAGCGGGCGTTGTGTTTAATGACCATGAAACGATGAAGTATACTTGGCGCCCATGAACAGAGTGCCTTATTTATTATAGGAAGACGTATGTCAGTTGTAGATGTAGCTTCTGCGCAAGCGGAATTAAAAAATGCCTCCCCCGAGGCTGTGTTTGATTGGTTGAGATCATTAGGCAAGCCGATGATGGCATCAACC
>JBCDEX010000249.1:0-1502 GCA_039178995.1 Pseudomonadota bacterium
TCAATTCTTTAGAGGCATTACTCAATGTTTTATTTGAAGAGTGGATCACCCCAAGATCACGGCAAATCGCCAAGTCTTCAACCGTTAATTCAATCAATCCGCTGTCTTTCAGCATTAGCGTGGGCAGCATGCTCCAGCATTCAGGTGAAAATCCGGTTGAGATCATGACCTTGATGTTGTCGAGGTTGTTGGTGGGGTGCTGCGCTGTCAGTTGAACATCATGCGCGTCGAATGCGTACTGGATCAATTTACCGGTCACGGTGTCAAATTGCGGCAAAATAGCCGGATAGTTGGCCAGCGCGGCCATGTCGAGTGATGGCTCACTGATGAGTGGGTGCGTCTGGTGGACAACACAGCTCAGCTCGTCGCGCCATATCACCTCGTGGGTAAAACGGTCTGTGTCGATGGAGGGGTTGTTGGGCAGTGTGACTACGGCGAGATCAAGGAGGCCTTGCTCTACGTTGTCCAGTGCGGTTTCAGAATCGTAAAAGTGGATGTCCAGTTGCACGTCGGGGTATTGTTGTGAGAATGCGCGCAGTATCGGCGGAATACGCAATAACCCAATGTAATGGCTGATGCCTAATGTGATGGTGCCACCTACGTGTGCGTCCAGATTTTGAATGTCTTGCAGGCAATTGTTCATGCGCTCAACAATGTCGGTGGCGCGTGGCAGCAGCAGTTCTCCGGCATCGGTTAGCAGGATGCGTTGACCAAGTCGATCAAACAATGGGCTGCCAATGCGTTCTTCGAGTGTCTTAATGCGCTTGCTGATGGCGGGTTGGGTGATGTGAAGACGTTCAGATGCCTCGGTGAATGAACCCGCTTTAGCGACGGCAATGAAGGTGTTGAGTTGAGTGATGTCCATGAGGTGCTTTGTCCTTGTGTTGATCGTACATTATTCCTTTTTGGAATGGGATTTATGAAATTTTAAGATTTGAGTTATATCAATAGCTGAGCTATTGTGTCAATTCATTGCTACGACTCGTTTTAAATTAAGACCATACGGGGTGTGTGCCCTATGCACCTTTGATCAGTAATCTTGGATAGGAAGGCTATGAAAACACTGTACGATAAATTATTTGATTCGCACTTGGTAAAAGAGCGTGAAGACGGCACAGCGCTGCTGTACATCGACATGCAGTTACTGCATGAGGTGACGTCGCCACAAGCGTTTGAAGGCTTGCGTTTGGCCAATCGCACACCGTGGCGCCGAGACGGGAGTTTGGCAACGCCAGACCATAACGTACCGACGTCAAAAGCAGAGCGTGCGTCGGGTGTGGACGGCATAGAAGATCAAGTGTCTAAGCTGCAAGTGGTGACGTTGGACGACAACTGCGATGACTTTAATATTACCGAGTTTGACATTAACGACGTGCGGCAAGGCATTGTGCATGTCGTAGGGCCTGAGCAAGGCGCCAGTTTGCCGGGTATGACGATTGTGTGTGGTGATTCACATACGTCGACACACGGTGCGATGGGTGCGTTGGCGCACGGCATTGGGA